>NZ_JALMEX010000029.1:0-3203 GCF_023100605.1 Pseudomonas sp. MWU12-2020 | reverse complement strand
CGTTCTTTAAAAATTTGGGTATGTGATAGAAAGATAGACTGAACGTTACTTTCACTGGTAACGGATCAGGCTAAGGTAAAATTTGTGAGTGACTCTTAAGAGTTTTGCGAATTTTCGGCGAATGTCGTCTTCACAGTATAACCAGATTGCTTGGGGTTATATGGTCAAGTGAAGAAGCGCATACGGTGGATGCCTTGGCAGTCAGAGGCGATGAAAGACGTGGTAGCCTGCGAAAAGCTTCGGGGAGTCGGCAAACAGACTTTGATCCGGAGATGTCTGAATGGGGGAACCCAGCCATCATAAGATGGTTATCTTGTACTGAATACATAGGTGCAAGAGGCGAACCAGGGGAACTGAAACATCTAAGTACCCTGAGGAAAAGAAATCAACCGAGATTCCCTTAGTAGTGGCGAGCGAACGGGGACTAGCCCTTAAGTGGCTTTGAGATTAGCGGAACGCTCTGGAAAGTGCGGCCATAGTGGGTGATAGCCCTGTACGCGAAAATCTCTTGGTCATGAAATCGAGTAGGACGGAGCACGAGAAACTTTGTCTGAATATGGGGGGACCATCCTCCAAGGCTAAATACTACTGACTGACCGATAGTGAACTAGTACCGTGAGGGAAAGGCGAAAAGAACCCCGGAGAGGGGAGTGAAATAGATCCTGAAACCGTATGCGTACAAGCAGTGGGAGCCCACTTTGTTGGGTGACTGCGTACCTTTTGTATAATGGGTCAGCGACTTATTTTCAGTGGCGAGCTTAACCGAATAGGGGAGGCGTAGCGAAAGCGAGTCTTAATAGGGCGTCTAGTCGCTGGGAATAGACCCGAAACCGGGCGATCTATCCATGGGCAGGTTGAAGGTTAGGTAACACTGACTGGAGGACCGAACCGACTACCGTTGAAAAGTTAGCGGATGACCTGTGGATCGGAGTGAAAGGCTAATCAAGCTCGGAGATAGCTGGTTCTCCTCGAAAGCTATTTAGGTAGCGCCTCATGTATCACTGTAGGGGGTAGAGCACTGTTTCGGCTAGGGGGTCATCCCGACTTACCAAACCGATGCAAACTCCGAATACCTACAAGTGCCGAGCATGGGAGACACACGGCGGGTGCTAACGTCCGTCGTGAAAAGGGAAACAACCCAGACCGTCAGCTAAGGTCCCAAAGTTATGGTTAAGTGGGAAACGATGTGGGAAGGCTTAGACAGCTAGGAGGTTGGCTTAGAAGCAGCCACCCTTTAAAGAAAGCGTAATAGCTCACTAGTCGAGTCGGCCTGCGCGGAAGATGTAACGGGGCTCAAACCATACACCGAAGCTACGGGTATCACGTAAGTGATGCGGTAGAGGAGCGTTCTGTAAGCCTGTGAAGGTGAGTTGAGAAGCTTGCTGGAGGTATCAGAAGTGCGAATGCTGACATGAGTAACGACAATGGGTGTGAAAAACACCCACGCCGAAAGACCAAGGTTTCCTGCGCAACGTTAATCGACGCAGGGTTAGTCGGTCCCTAAGGCGAGGCTGAAAAGCGTAGTCGATGGAAAACAGGTTAATATTCCTGTACTTCTGGTTATTGCGATGGAGGGACGGAGAAGGCTAGGCCAGCTTGGCGTTGGTTGTCCAAGTTTAAGGTGGTAGGCTGAGATCTTAGGTAAATCCGGGATCTTAAGGCCGAGAGCTGATGACGAGTTACCCTTTGGGTGACGAAGTGGTTGATGCCATGCTTCCAAGAAAAGCTTCTAAGCTTCAGGTAACCAGGAACCGTACCCCAAACCGACACAGGTGGTTGGGTAGAGAATACCAAGGCGCTTGAGAGAACTCGGGTGAAGGAACTAGGCAAAATGGCACCGTAACTTCGGGAGAAGGTGCGCCGGTGAGGGTGAAGGACTTGCTCCGTAAGCTCATGCCGGTCGAAGATACCAGGCCGCTGCGACTGTTTATTAAAAACACAGCACTCTGCAAACACGAAAGTGGACGTATAGGGTGTGACGCCTGCCCGGTGCCGGAAGGTTAATTGATGGGGTTAGCTAACGCGAAGCTCTTGATCGAAGCCCCGGTAAACGGCGGCCGTAACTATAACGGTCCTAAGGTAGCGAAATTCCTTGTCGGGTAAGTTCCGACCTGCACGAATGGCGTAACGATGGCGGCGCTGTCTCCACCCGAGACTCAGTGAAATTGAAATCGCTGTGAAGATGCAGTGTATCCGCGGCTAGACGGAAAGACCCCGTGAACCTTTACTATAGCTTTGCACTGGACTTTGAATTTGCTTGTGTAGGATAGGTGGGAGGCTTTGAAGCGTGGACGCCAGTTCGCGTGGAGCCATCCTTGAAATACCACCCTGGCAACTTTGAGGTTCTAACTCAGGTCCGTTATCCGGATCGAGGACAGTGTATGGTGGGTAGTTTGACTGGGGCGGTCTCCTCCTAAAGAGTAACGGAGGAGTACGAAGGTGCGCTCAGACCGGTCGGAAATCGGTCGTAGAGTATAAAGGCAAAAGCGCGCTTGACTGCGAGACAGACACGTCGAGCAGGTACGAAAGTAGGTCTTAGTGATCCGGTGGTTCTGTATGGAAGGGCCATCGCTCAACGGATAAAAGGTACTCCGGGGATAACAGGCTGATACCGCCCAAGAGTTCATATCGACGGCGGTGTTTGGCACCTCGATGTCGGCTCATCACATCCTGGGGCTGAAGCCGGTCCCAAGGGTATGGCTGTTCGCCATTTAAAGTGGTACGCGAGCTGGGTTTAGAACGTCGTGAGACAGTTCGGTCCCTATCTGCCGTGGACGTTTGAGATTTGAGAGGGGCTGCTCCTAGTACGAGAGGACCGGAGTGGACGAACCTCTGGTGTTCCGGTTGTCACGCCAGTGGCATTGCCGGGTAGCTATGTTCGGGAAAGATAACCGCTGAAAGCATCTAAGCGGGAAACTTGCCTCAAGATGAGATCTCACTGGAACCTTGAGTTCCCTGAAGGGCCGTCGAAGACTACGACGTTGATAGGTTGGGTGTGTAAGCGCTGTGAGGCGTTGAGCTAACCAATACTAATTGCCCGTGAGGCTTGACCATATAACACCCAAGCAATTTGACTACTCGAGAGAGCATCAGATTGCGGTGTGTGAAGACGCAATGAACCGAAAGTTCGCGATGCTCACAAGACACCTGTATCACATACCCGATTTGCTGAAGCGAGGCCAACAGGTCGCGAGTCAGTACCC
>NZ_JALMEX010000028.1:0-3453 GCF_023100605.1 Pseudomonas sp. MWU12-2020 | reverse complement strand
GTTGAGCAGCTTGGCCACCTCCGGGCCGGTGGCGGCGAAGGCGAGGGTGCCGAATAGCCAAAGGGCAATCAGCAGCGCTGTGTTCAATGGCATGGTGCTGTCCTTGATGATCAGATCATCGTCGTCCCTGCGGGCTGACTTCAAGCGCGTTTGATACCGACGGCCTGATGAAATGTGTTGGTGTCATGACCGACGGCATTTTTATTGACGTCTGTACCGTTCAGGTCATAAGCCCAGGCCGTCCCCGCACCCAGTTCGTCTCCGGTCCAGACCGGGTAATCCAGCCAGCCAAGGTATACGGCCACCTGACCACTGCTGGGGTAATACAGTGACCAAAGGCGTTTGATCTGGGCAAGTGTGACCGGCTGCACTCTGGCTGCCATGCACAGGACCTTCATGCCCTCCCAGTGAGCGCTTTCAGTGAGGAAGTGCAGCTCCAGAATGCCCTTGATCGTCAGCGGGTAACGCTGGCTCTGGCCCTGGGTATCGGTCGCCGTGATCCTGCACGTTCCATTGCGCACCGCCGTGACCTCGCCGGACGCTGGATGCACGGTCGCAATGGCTACATCATCGCAGCTGTACACGTAGGGTGCCGTGCCCCAGTTGGCTTCTCGGGTCATGCGTATAAAAGCAGGCGTTTCCTTGGGCGGCTTGAGGACCGAGGCCACGTAGTTTTCAGCGCTAAGGTCCAGGGTTGCTGCGCTTTCGAAAGGCGCCTTGAGCAGCAGCTCCAGGATCAGTGATTCCTCCCGTGCGGCTTGCGCCACCTGCTTCTTGCTCTTCTTGTTCTTGTTTTTATTCGTGCCCGCCGCGCGCTGCAACTCGTAGCGAATGGGCAAGATGTTGTCGCTGTTGGCAATGAATTCTTTGGCTGGAACAGAGAACTCCACATCATTGCCCACTGCGCTTTGGCTGATGGGGATAAAGTCGGTGTAGTGATCGCCGACAAACAGGAAGACCCGGTCAAGGTGCGCCATATCGTCGTAGGGTGTGATGCGCACCGTGGCGCCTGTGGCAGGAATAAGTGCAGGATCCAGTACCCCGCCTGGAGCTTCGTCCACTGAGGGAGCTTTGTGTAAGGGCGCTTTGTCAGACATGGTTTCACCTATGGATCTGGATGCCGGTGCTCCCGTGGGAGCGCCGGCATCGTGGGTGGAAAAAACGCTGAGAACGGGGTTACCGTGGGGTGTCGAGCAATGCCCGCTGACTGGCTTTCAATGCCAGCCCTCGTGATGCCGGGGTGGCCAGGTACGAGACCTTGCCCCTCAGTTGGTCTTGCACAGCGCTGCTGTCGCCGCCGCCACCCGCTACGCCCCAGGTCACAACACGGCCGTCGGATGTGAGGGCGGTGAAACCGGTGGTGTTGCTGTAAAGGGCCACCACATTGGTCAGTTGATCGACGACAGGCGTTGTATCGCCGCCGACCGTTTTATCGCCCCACGCGACCACCGTGCCGTTCTTGCGCAGTGCTGCGAAAGCCTGCGAAGACCCACATATCTGGACAATGTCATCCAGAGTGGCGATGTCGGTCGGCACGGAGCCACCTTCTAATGGCCTGCCCCATGCCACGACGTGTCCGTTGCCGCGCAGGGCGGCGAAAGCGCGCCAGGTGGAGCAGACTGCAACAATATCCGTTAGCCCTTTGATCAAATCATCGATGACGCCGCCATACTCGGCTGTTCCCCATACTGCGACTTGACCTGTCGCACGCAGCACGGCAAATGCCTGGGCGTTGGCGCAACTCAACTCGATGACGTCGGACAGGGTTGCGATGGCCTCAGGCACAGTGCCGCCATAGGTAGCGTTGCCCCAACCGACAATCCGCCCGTTACGCCGGTGTGCGGCGAAGGCCCCGTGGCTGCCGAGCACTGTCCTGATATCATCGATCCCGTCAAATTCGCCCGGCACGACTCCGCCATTGGCTGCCAGCCCCCATGCCACCACGTGGCCGGTGCTACGCAACGCGGCAAACGCCTGTCCGGCAGAGAAAATGTGGGTAATGTCTCTCAACATGCTGATGGCTTCCGGTACGGTGCCACCATTTGCAGCGCTGCCCCATGCCACCACTTGCCCTGTCGTCTTCAAGCCCGCGAAGGCGACGGAGTTGCCCACCACCTGTTTGAAGTCCAGCGGTGAAACACCCCCCATGCTGCCACCTTCTGCAGCGGTCCCCCAGACCACGACCGCACTGTTGGCGCGTCGCGCGGCATAGGCGCTGCGTGTGCAACTCACCTCGACAATGTCGTCCATGGTGATGATGGTCGAGGGAATCGTTGCCCCGTAGGCAGCAAGACCCCATCCCAGGATATTTCCGACATCGCGATGCGCAACGTATGCTGACTGGCCGTTAACTGTCAGGTCGTTACCATTGCCGAAGATGTTCGCCGGGTTCAGGGTCAGTGCGTCGTCCGAAGTGCGCACTTGCAGCGGCTGCTCCGGATGAGTGTCATACCAGGTGCTGCCTGTCGTCCATTGGCTGTCATCGGGATATTTCCATTCGGCCTGCACGGGGCGACCGGTGCTGGCATTGAACGCACTCAATACCCGCCAGGCACCGGAAGCCCTGTAGGTGCTGCGGTTGTAGCGAGCGCCCATGACTTTCAACTGGCCAGAGCCAACCGCTCTGCGTACATCGTAAACGGTCGGGTCAGACGGGCCATCGGTGCCACCCGCCTTGCGCTCGACGGTATAGCTCAAGGCAACGCTGCCATCGAGCTGTTCGACGATGAAGGTGTGGTCTATCTTGATTTTTTCGAGCTGTTTTCCGGCCTCGTCTGGTAGCACCGTGTGGGATTTTCGGCTTACCGTTTTACCCACCGCGGTCATATACACGACATCATCGGTCTTCAGGTCAGCTGTGGCAGGAATAACCGGTGTGGCACCAAGGGGGAAAACATCATCCGGGTTGATCTGGTCCTTTTGCGGGCCGGTGGCCTCCTTGAAGGTGGCCACCGGCAGTTTGAAGGCCGGAGAGGCTTTCACGAGAAACCGGTATTCCTCACCGACGGCGTCGTCGCCGCCTTCGAACAACTCGACGTAGTAGGTGATGATGACTGTCTCGTCCAGGCTCGCCAGCACAATGTCTGCAGGCACCAGAAATTCCACCACTTTGCCCTGGTTGTTGCCGCTGATGCGTTTGTTGTACTTCTCATCGACGCTTCCATCCTCGGTGCGCCAATTCATGTAGAAGTGATCGCCGGCATTCTCATCGCGGTTGGCGGGAATCAAAACCAGAGCGCCGTCTTTCGCTTCGTTCGGGTCGAGTACGTTATCCACCGTTTTGTCGACTTTTGCCGGCTCCAACAGTTGCTGTTGTGCCTCACCCACGGTGAACGTCAACGGATTCGAAAGGCTGGTCTCTTCTGTGGCATGGCGCCAGAGCTGGTAACGGACGGTGATCTTGCTGCCGCGGTTCGGTTCGATGTGCTTGGCCACGAACTCGGCATCCAGCCG
>NZ_JALMEX010000027.1:0-7260 GCF_023100605.1 Pseudomonas sp. MWU12-2020 | reverse complement strand
CGGCAGCTCCTACATGGGCCAGTGTTGCTCTGTGTAGGAGCTGCCGAAGGCTGCGATCTTTTGCTTTCAAAGCTGTGCACCATCTCCGCTCAGGTCGCGCTTTTACGGTGCGTCTTAAGCAGTTTTTTCATCATTTGCAGCCAACAATTTCCTGATTTTCCTCAGCCCGCACATGGGCCACCATCGATCTTGCCAGCCCGGTGTTTCCCGCCAGAGTCCAGCAGAGACCGCAGCGTGAATTCACCTCATCGGGGCCGGCCGTACTGCCCATGACAAAACTAAATCAACAGCGTCGGGAGTGCTCCATGATCAAGTCCTTGTGTATCCGTCTCACCCATCCTCTGGCAATCACCGCCCTGGCCGCCACGGTCGCGACTGGCGCCCAGGCCGGCACCCTGTCCATCGGCCATACCACCTGGGTCGGCTACGGCACGCTGTACCTGGCTCAGGACCTGGGCTACTTCAAGGAAAACGGTCTGACTGTCGAATTGCCGGTGGTTGAGGAAGCTTCGATGTACATGGCCGCCCAGGCCTCCGGGCAACTGTCCGGCTCGGCCTCGACCATCGACGAAGTGCTCAAGTACCGTCCGCAGTTCTGCTTCAAGGCTGTGGCGGCGCTGGATGACAGCCATGGTGGTGACGGCGTGCTGGTCGGCAAGGACGTGAAGTCGTTGCAAGAGCTCAAGGGCCAGGCGGTGGCCGTCAACGAAGGTTCGACGTCGCAGTTCTGGCTGTCGTACCTGCTGAAAAAGAATGGCATGAAAATGAGCGACATCACCGTGCAGAACATGACGGCCGACGATGCCGCCACCGCGTTCATCGCCGGTCGCGTGCCAGCCGCCGTGACCTGGGAGCCGCACCTGTCGATGGTCCGCGACAAGCAGCAGGGCAAGGTGCTGATCGACAGCAGCAGCACGCCGGGTGTGATCGTCGATGTGGTGGCGCTCAATTGCAGCGTCATCGAAAAACAGCCGCAGGACGTCAAGGCGCTGGTCGCCGGTTTGTACAAGGCGGTCAAGTACACCCAGGAACACCCGGACGAGGCCTACGCGATCATGGCCAAAGGCGTCGGCGGTTATCTTTCCGATCCGAAGGAACTGGCCGCTGCCGCCAAAGGTGTGCGTTTCTACGATCAGGCCATGAGCGAAAAACTTCTCGGCTCGCCGGGCAAACCGGGTGACAGCGCCGCGTTGATCAAACTCGCCAACGAGACCGCCAGTGAACTGCAAGGCAAGCCCTACAACGTCAGCCACGACGAGCTGGTCGACAACCGTTTCGTCAGCCCGCTCTAGGAGGTCCGCATGTTCAAGCGCAAATCATGGCTGAGCCGCTGCCTGACGCCCAAGACCGGATTGCCGGTGCCAGTGGTGTGGAGCGCCAGCGGTCTGGCCTGGGTGTTGTTGATCGGCCTGTGGGCCGGGTTGTCCTACGGCGGCATCGTCCCGGGGATGTTCCTGCCAACGCCCGGCGCGGTGCTCGAAGCGGCGGTGCGCCTGAGCCGCGACGGCACCCTCGGCACGCATGTGTGGGCCAGTGTCGAAGTGGTGATGGTCGGCTTCATTGTGTCGTCGCTGGTGGCGGTGCCGCTGGGGTTGTTAATGGGCAGCTTTCGCATCGTCCAGGCATTCCTCGAACCGCTGGTGAACTTCATTCGCTACCTGCCGGTGACCTCGTTCGTGCCGCTGTTCATTTTGTGGATCGGCATCGGTCTGGAGCAGCGCGTGTCGGTGATCATCTTCGGCGTGTTCTTCCAGCAACTGGTGATGATCGCTGACGTCTCCAAAGCGATTTCCAAGGACCTGATCAACGCCTCTTACACCCTCGGCTCCAATCGCCGCGATGCGGTGCTGCATGTGATCGCCCCGGCCTCGGTGCCCGGCGTGCTCGACACCTTGCGCGTGACCATGGGCTGGGCCTGGACCTATCTGGTGGTGGCTGAACTGGTCGCGGCGTCGAGTGGCCTCGGTTACTTGAGTCTGAAAGCCATGCGCGGTTTTCAGGTCGACGTGATTTTCCTCGCCATCGCGATCATCGGTCTGCTGGGTCTGGTCACCGATCAACTGTTCCGCTTTCTCCGCTTGAGGGTTGCCGCATGGGCTCAGTAACCGCCGCCAATCATCGTTTCATCGAACCGCGTGCTGCCGCGCCGCAAGCCGCCCCGCGCCTGCAAGTGGACAAGGTCAGCCTGCGCTACAAAAAGCCCGATGGCGGTACGTTCACTGCGCTGGAACAGGTGTCGTTCGACGTGCCGGATCAGCAGTTCGCGGTGCTGGTCGGGCCGTCGGGTTGCGGCAAATCAAGTTTGTTGTACCTGACCGCCGGCCTCGCCGAGCCGACTTCTGGCGAGATCTACGTCGGCGGTCAGCAAGTGCAAGGCCCTGGTGCCGATCGCGGCATGGTGTTCCAGAGCTACACGCTGTTTCCGTGGCTGACCGTGCGGCAGAACGTCGAGTTCGGCCTCAAGCGGCGCGGCATGCCGGCGGCGCGGCGCAAGGAGATTGTCGATTATTACGTCAATGAGGTCGGCCTCAGTGGCTTCGCCGACAGCTACGCCAAACAACTGTCCGGCGGGATGATGCAGCGCGTGGCGATTGCCCGGGCGCTGGCCAATGATCCGCAGATCCTGCTGATGGACGAACCGTTCGGCGCACTCGACAGCCAGACCCGTTTGCAGATGCAACAGCTGTTGCTGCGGGTCTGGGGCAACAGCAAAAAGACCGTACTGTTCGTCACCCACGATATCGACGAGGCGATTCTGCTCGGCGATCGGGTCTATGTGATGGGCGCGAAGCCGGGGCGGATCAAGCAGATCCTCGACGTGCCGATCGAGCGCCCGCGCTCACTGGACATGGTCATGGAGCGCGCGTTTATCGACATGAAGCGGGAGATCTTCGGGCTGCTGCATGACGACTTCGAGGAAGTGCATTGACCTGGAGTCATGCATCTTTCCCTGTGGGAGTGGGCTTGCTCGCGAAGGCGTAGTGTCAGCCGCCATCAACGTTGAAGACACACCGCTTTCGCGAGCAAGCCCGCTCCCACAGGGTTATGAGGGGGGTGTGACTACGGAGCAGCAGGCAGCAGGAACCGCGCAATCACTGGCAAATGATCGGAGATGCGCAACGTATCGTCCTGGCGCACCATCGCCTCGATCCGTTTGATCTTCGGGCTGTAGAACAGATAGTCGACCGTGCGATCCGGGCCATCGAGGCCGGGGTCGTTGGGGTAATGGGTCAGCCAGTGGGCGCGGTCGATGCCGCTGGCTTCGTTGTTGGTCGGGATCATCGGGTACTTGTCCCATAACAGATGCAGCGCGCTGTCCACGGAGTAGGGCTTGCGCTGTTCAGTGGGCAGGCGTTGGTACTGGCCCAGCGGCAGCAGATTGAAGTCACCGCCGATCAGCCATGGCAGGCCCTGGCTTTCGTACGTGTCGAGCACTTTGGCCACCGCCGTCACTTGCGCCCGCAAGGTGTCGTCCGGTTGGCTGGCGCGATCCAGATGGGTGTTGAACACCGTCAGTTGCCCGCCGTCGCTCAGCGGCAGTTTGGTGGCGAGCAGGGCGTCCTTGGGTTCGAACTGGCGGGAGATGAAGTTCGCCGGGGGCACCGGCAATTGCAGGCGTTCGGCATGTTCGATGCGATAACGGCTCAGGGTCGCCAGTTGCCGGCCGACGCTGCCGAAGATGTGCGGGTCGGGGACAAAATCGGCCTTCCAGTCGAAGGCGTGGGCGCTGCAGGGGTAAAGGTCGGTGACCCGTTCTTGCAGCAACTTGAGCTGATTCTGGTAATCGCTGGCCTTGGCGCCGTCATCCAGTTCCTGAATCAGAACCACGTCGGGCTGCTCGTCGCGGATCACCCGCGCCACTTCGTCGAGGCTGAAAGCCATGTCTTCCAGGGTTGGCGACTCGTCGTCGCCGTGGGCCAGATCGTTCCAGAACACGTAGCGCTTGCCCGCCAGGTACTGCACGTTCCAGGTCATGACTTTCAGGGCTTGTCCGGGCACCAGGGTCGGCGGCGTACCGATGCAGCTGACCGGCAGGGTTTCGCGGGCGCCGGGGCGCCAGGTCAGGCTGTAGATCAGCCCGCCGATCAGGACGATGGCGAGCACAATCAGCAACAGGGTGTAGCGCAGTAGACGGGGCATGGCTCGGCTTATCGCGTTACAAAGGTGGCTTCGAGCATACCTGACGGTGAACGCTTGGCCCAAGGGCCACGAGGTCAGACCGCGCCGTTACGCTTGTCAGGCAATTCGCTGATCAGCATGAACAGGCGGAACAGCACCACACTGGTGAACAGTTGCAGGAAGCTGTGTGCGCTGTCGATCATGACCGCGATCAGCGGATTCTGTGGATCGGGGTACACCGCCAGCGTCGCGCCCTTGAGCAGCCACAACGGCCCCATCACACACAGAATGCACAGCAGGATGCGCCAGAAATGCCCGCGCGTCAGGCGCAGGCTTTCCTTCATCGCCTGCAACGGCCCCATGCCGCGCAACACCAGCAGGTATTCACCGAACGCGAGCATCACCATCAGCATCAGGCCCGGCAGGAAATACAGCGACAGTCCCAGCAGGATCAGCAACGTATTGAGCGCCGTGAGCAGGGCGAAGCGCGGCCAGAGGCGGGCGGACATCGCCAGCAGGTCGAGAGTGCGCGGGGCTTCGCCACGGGTGCGGGCGTCGAGGAACAGGATCAGCGCAGCGGTGTACAGCGGATACACCAGCAGGCCGACGACCACGCTGGCGGCGGAGAAACTGTCGGGGTCGGTGGCGTGATCCACTACTTGCTGCAGCGCGGCCTCGAAGATCACCAGCGGCAGACACAACTGCACGATGCTGGCCAGATGGCGTTTGAAAAAATACAGCGAGTCGCGCAGTACATCGAAGGCATTCATCAGTCGGTATCGCAGGTCGAAAACAGTGGCTCACTTTAACCGATGATGGGCGGGCCGACACAAACGTAAACATTCGGTAAAGGTCGTTGAAACATCCTGTCACTGCCTCCATTACAGAGGTGCGCCATGTCCACAGTGGACACGGGCAACGTTATCCCCGGCAATCTACGAGGTCGCCATGAACAGCGAAGAGCAAACCCTGATCGATGGACTGTTTTCCCGGCTGCAACAGGCCGAAACGGAGGCAGCCCCGCGCGACGCCCAGGCTGAGGCGCGGATCAAGGAACACCTGACCCGCCAGCCGGCGGCAGGCTATTTCATGACCCAGGCGATTCTGGTGCAAGAGGCAGCGATCAAGAGCCTCGACGAACAGAACAAGCAACTGACCCAGCAAGTCCAGCAATTGCAGGCTGAACTGCAAGCGGCCAAGTCCCAGAGCGCGGCCCCGGCGCCCAGCGGCGGCGGTGGTTTCCTGTCGAGCATCTTCGGCGGCGGCAGCTCGCGCCCGGCGCCGACCCAGAGCGCTCCGGCTTCCACCGGCGGCTGGCGTGAACCGGCGCCACAACAGAATTTTGGTGCGCCGCCGCCACAACAGAACTGGGGTGCGCCTGCGCCTAACTATGCCCCGCAGCAAGCAGCACCGGCTGCAGGCAGCAGCTTCCTCGGCGGCGCCCTGAAAACCGCCGCTGGCGTGGCCGGTGGCGTGATGCTGGCGCAGGGCATCAGCAGTCTGTTCCATCACAACCAGCAGCCCGAAGAAATCGTTGAAGTGATCAAGGAAGAGCCGGCGCAAGTGGCCGACCAGAGCGGTAACGACTGGGGCAATGATCAGCGTGTGGCCGATAACGGTTTCTCTGGCAATGACCAGGGCGGATTCACTGACACCGACTACAGCGATGACAACTCGTCGTTCTTCGATGACGACGATTCGTTCGTCTGACTAACGGTCAGGCACCAGGCAACACCGTTTCTGTGGCGAGGGAGCTTGCTCCCGCTGGGGCGCGCAGCGGCCCTTTCTTTTAAAAAGAAGGGCCTGCTGCGCAGTCCTGCGGGAGCAAGCTCCCTCGCCACACTGCTTTTTACTGGCATACTGAGCGCCTTTTTCGGGCCTGGTGCCTGATTCCGCTTCGTGCGCTCGCGCGCTCACAGGAATTCCGGTGAAAAAAATCGCAGTGTTCGCCGATGTGCAGAACCTCTACTACACCGTGCGTCAGGCCTATGGTTGCCATTTCAACTACGCCGCATTGTGGGCTGACATCAGCAAGGACGGGCAGATCGTCGAGGCCTATGCCTATGCGATCGACCGTGGCGACAGCAAGCAGCAGCAGTTCCAGCAGATCCTGCGCAACCTCGGTTTCACCGTGAAGCTCAAACCCTACATCCAGCGCAGTGATGGCTCGGCCAAGGGCGACTGGGACGTGGGCATCACCCTCGACATCATGGACGCCGCCGACCATGTCGACGAAATCGTCCTGGCCTCCGGTGACGGCGACTTCGACATGCTGCTCGAACGCATCATCAACAAGCACGGCGTGCAGGCAGTGGCCTACGGTGTGCCGGGCCTGACCGCCAACTCGCTGATCCGCGCCGCCAGCCGTTATGTGCCGATCGAAGGCGCACTGCTGTTGAAAAACTGAGCGTTGCTCAAGAATTGATTTGGACGGAGTTGAACCCGGTTTGGAACGCATTGCAGTCATCGACTTTGAAACCACCGGCCTGTCGCCGAACAGCAGCTGTCGCGCGACGGAAATCGCCGTGGTCATGCTGGAGAACGGGCGCATCGTCGAGCGTTACCAGAGCCTGATGAACGCTGGCGTGCGCGTCCCGGCGTTCATCGAACAACTGACCGGCATCAGCAACGCCATGCTGCGCAGTGCGCCGCCGGCAGAGCGGGTGATGGAAGAGGTCAACGAATTCGTTGGCTGCACGCCGCTGGTGGCGCACAACGCCTCGTTCGACCAGAAGTTCTGGGATTTCGAACTGGGGCGGATCAAACGCACCCGCCTGCAGAACTTCGCCTGCTCACTGCTGCTGGCCCGTCGCCTGATGCCGGCGGCACCGAATCACAAACTCGGCACCCTCACCACCTTCGCCCGCCTGCCGCACACCGGCCAGGCGCACAGGGCGATGGCGGATGCCGAGATGGCGGCCAACCTGATGGCGCATCTGGCGGAAGAACTGCGGCACAAGCATGGGGTGCGTGAGCTGAACCACGACCTGCTGTGCAAACTGCAGAAAGTCCCCGCCGCGAAAGTCAGCGAGCATCTACAGCGCTACCGCTGATCCCAAGAACGCTACAAATCCCCTGTGGGAGCGGGCTTGCTCGCGAAAGCGGTGTGTCATTGGCAAAAATGTTGTCTGACACACCGCA
>NZ_JALMEX010000026.1:0-9769 GCF_023100605.1 Pseudomonas sp. MWU12-2020 | reverse complement strand
TCAGGGCTTCGATGCCACCTGGGTCGCCAAACCCAACCTGGTGCAGATCAAAAACTGGGACGCCACTGCCCCCAAACGGATCCCGATACAAGCGCTGTTTTACGACACCTCGCAAACCGGCGCATTGCTCGGCGCACAGAAGGATCAGCGTGATTATTTCGATGCCACCGGGGACTGGTTGCCGGTCCTGCGCATGGATCTGCATCAGCCACCCGGCGCGGTGTTTGGCTTCAACCTGCAGGACCAGTTGTACAACGGCTATGAGGTCGCTTCGCGGTTGAACGCGCGGTATGAGAACACCGCAGCGACCTGTCAGGGGGGTAAAACCGCGTACTTCTGCGACGGTGTCCTGCTGCGTGCCACCCAGGCGTCCAAGGCTTTTCACATGTGGAATCCCAGCCCGACATCAGTAGGCAATGGCGGTGTTTCCTTCACCTATTTACGCAAGGATGCAGGGCTGACCAAACCGGTGTACGCGCAAGGTTTTCTCGTTCGCGAAAGCTTTGCCCCGGCGGCATATCCCCTGAACGTGATGTGTGCCTACCCCTTCGATGGCGCCACCAGCCGCCCTCAGGACACCTGCCGTACCCGCGGTGACATGTGTCACGAGCTGGGTGTCACCAGTGTCGAGGCCTGGGTGACTCGCTACGCCAAGTCACCCCGCACCAGTTGTGCGTTCAACAACGACCCGGCGCAATTCCAGCTCAACATCGACGTTCGCCCCAGCGTGCCCAACGGCGATGGCTGGAACGAGGTGATGATTCAGACCTGGCCGCAGGACATCCCCCTGCAAATCCCCCTTGAAGCGTTTTATTACAGCCTGAAAGCGCACTACACCAGCAATGGTCTGCCCCAGGCTCAGTTCGCCCAACGCGATTACTTCGAGATCACCGGGCGCTTTCTGCCCATTGTCCTGATTGACCTCGAAGCGCCAGCGGGCCAGGTCTTCCGATACGACCCCGCCGATCAGAACGCCGCCGGTGCTCCCGCAAGTGTCCTGATCACGCCTGATCTCTGATCACCGAAGGCGTCAAGCCATGGCTTTGCTTTGCAGCGCATGACCGCTCATCGAAAACCCGCGCCTACCTGTTAGTTCTGACAGTAGCCAGGGTTCGCCACATCGGGCCCAATCAAGTAACGCCTCCCTGGCAGAACCGCATAACCTTCGATGAGGTTTTTCGTCATGACGCACTTTCACTCATTCCTGTTTCCACCCTTGCAGACCGACACGCCTTTACTGCAACTGCGCCCCTTGCGGATTTCGGACCTCGTAGCACCGATCGTCGATGGGCACGGCGGTATCAACTTCAAGAACTATTACCGCTATCCCGACGGTTTGTTCTGTGCCGTCGACGCGTACGCCGCGCCCATGCTCGAAGGCGACAAGCTGGATATCTATTGGGGCAAGGACAACAAGATCTTTACCCGGGTGTTGGATGATGAAGATGAGATCAACAAACCGGTGTTTTTTTTCCTGCCGGTGACAAACATCCTTCCCGGCTGGGCCGACGAGGTCTACTACACCCTGACCCGCGCGGACAACAACCCCCCAGAGGATCCCTCCACGCCCTTGCGAATACTGGTGAAACTGGATCTACCCGGCGGCAACGACGTAGACCCCCATAAGCCCGGACACTCAAATCTACACATCGTGCAACTGCCGCGCGACGTCATCGTTAACGGCGTGGATGCCGATTGGGCAGCCAGGGGGGTGCCGATGGTCATTCCACCCTACCCGAACATCGCCGTGCGCGACGTTATCCTAGTGAAATGGGGCAAGGCCTCCCTCGATCCTCATATCGTCAGCGCCGACGAGGCAGCCGGCACAACGCCTATCGTGATCACAATCCACAAGGACAAAATTGTCGCCGGTGGTGACGGCAACAGGGTGGAGGTTATTTACGATATCCATGACGAGGTGTTGAACTTCTCCGAGAAACCCTCCCAGAGCACTACCGTCAACGTCATGTCCGGAGAGCGACTGCTGGATGAACCGATTATCCAGGACTCAAAAAACGGCACCCTCTATCTCGGCGAGCTGGAAGATCGCGATGCCAGCGTGGAGGTTCACGCCTCCGGCAGCCCTTTCAAACGGGGTGACACCATCACCATGAACTGGGAAGGCACAACACGAACCGGCGAAACGTTGCCCAACCAACAATCCAAAATCCTGGAAAATCTTCCCAGCAATCTCAAGTTTCAGATTCCGAATGCGCTGGTCCGGGCGCTTGAAATGGGATCCGCCAAGGCATCGTATGTGCTCTACGATAAAGAAAGTGGCACTGGGCTCCCCTCCAGGCACGGACTCACCCTGGTGAAGCCCGGGGTGCCCAGGGTGCCCGCGCCGGTCCTCAAGGAGGCCTCAAACGGTAAGGTGAACGCCGATATCACCTCGGCCACCGTGGACATTCAGTACCCGGGCATGGCCGCGGGCGAAACCGTCAACATGGCTTGGCTGGGCACCAAGGCCAATGGCAATCCCTACTTGTATGAGGCACAGCACATCGTCAGCCCGGATGACGTGAAAAACCTCCTCGTGACCTTGCACGTGCCGGGTAAACATCTGCGAGTGCTGGAGAACGGCACACTGAATCTGTTCTACCGGGTGTCCGACGACGAGTCGAAATGGCGGGGCCTGAATGAGTCCGGGCATCAGCAGATCAAAGTGTTGCGATTCACCTGAGTCACCGGCCAAAGGCCTGCAAAAAAAAACGCCTCGCGAATACGAGGCGTTTTTTATCGGGGGTTGCACCCGGTCAGGATCAGGACGTTTACCAGGCCCAGCGCAGCCCGACATTCACCCCATACGGCTGCTCGATGTTCTTGCCATTGCTGTAATCGAAATCGGCATGCACCTGCAGGTCCTTGGTCACGGCCAGGGCCATACCTGCACCCAGCACACCACGGGTGCCAGACAGGTCGTTGTTGAACTGATTGTTGTCGTTGACCGTCACGCGGTTGTTGTTGATGAACTCGTGCTGCACTGCCGCACGCACATAAGGCTGGGCGACCATGCCATTGTCCATGTTGAAGGTGCGACCCACCGTGGTACCGGCTTCACCTAGCACCGAGCGGCTGCGATCGCCGTCGGCCTGCATGCCGTTGTCCAGATCAAAGTTGTCACCCTGTACCACAGCGGTCGACAGTTTGCCGTACGGTTCGACGAAGTAACCGCCGCCCAGTTTGATCTGACGCCCGAACTCCGCCGAAGCGCTCACCCCGGAGTTGTCGTAACTGCCCTTGGCACGGGTGCCGTCGCTCAAACCGACTTTGGTGTCATTCCGGAAGCGGTTGAACTTGAGCTGAGCGTCGAAGTAGTAGCCGCTCTGCGCGTCGATCCAGGTCACATAGGGCCCCAGATAGTAGCTGTCGACCGTACCCGACGTTCCCTGCGCAACGTCAAGGTCGGTATGGCTGTAGCCACCCATGATCCCCCCGACCCACGCGCTGTCACCCAGATGCGTGTCCACACCGACGGACACCCCCTGTTGGGTCTGCTGATAACCCACGCCGGAAGCGGCATTGATGTTGTATTTGTTGCCGTAGGTGCGCATCCACAAGCCGGTATCGCCACCACTGAAACGCAGCTCGCCCATGCGGCTGCGCAACGTTGCCGCCTCGGCATACAACAGCGTCACCGGGGCGTTGAACAGCGCCAGTACCGATTTGGCGCCGGGGCTGATGGTCTTGGTGGTCGGGTCGAGAAACCATTCCGTACCGCCCGTCCCTGCGGCTCGCTGATCCAGGTCATACGACCACGCACCGAGATCGACACGCCCGCCTCTCAGGGCAAATTGCGCATCGCCGGCGGCGGTGTGCACCAGCGTCAACTGTTGGGGGTTCACCGCGTCCAGACCGGACGCAGCCACCAGCAACCCGAACTGCCCGCTGGCCACGCCCGTGACATTGAGCAAGTCGTGCTGGCCCGTGGCGAAATTGCCTTTCATTTCGACCGTACTGGAACCGTCCGGCGAACCGGCCAGTGTGCCGACGTTCAACTGGTAGAACGTGTTGGGCACATCCTGCGCACCAAAACGAACTGTCCCGCCATTCATGGCGAGTGTTCCTACAGTGTCGTTGCCGGCCAGGGTCCAGACCGAACCACTGTTGATGGTTACGCCGCTGGCGTTGTCGAGGCGGCCGGTCAGTTGCGAGTGGTTCTGCAGGGTGACGTTGGCGGTCGATCCACTGTCCACCAGCACGTCACCTTTCATGTTGCCCTGATCGAAGGTGAGATTGGCGGTACTGTTGCCGGTGACGTTAACGTTGCCTTGCAGCGTGCTGTCGCTGACAGACATGCCCGCGGTGGAAGCGCCCTGCACCGTCAGCACGTTGCCGTTGCCCCCCGTCAGGGAGGACTGGTTCAACACCTCAAGGGTGGCATTGATGCCCTTGTCCACAAGAATCGCATCACCGGTGCGGCCTTCCACACTGGCGTTGTCGAGCCGCAGTGAATTGTTGCCCAGGCCCGAGGGATCCCTGCCCATGGTCACACCGGTCTTGTCGCCGCTGATAACAGTGTTTGCGGAGGCGCGTACATCCCCCCCCAATATGCTCAGGCCGGTACTGTCAGCCCCTGTGCCCGTCACCTGACTGTTGATGAGCGTGAGCGTGCTCAAGCCGGTAACCTGCGCACCGATTTCCCCACCCTTGAATTGACTGTCGGTTGCAGTGACCGTGGAGCCCAGGGTCGAGCCGATAGACCGATTGACCGCCAGCCCGATAAAGTTGCTGGTCACGATGGCGCGAGTGAGATCACCCGTGCTGCTGGTTATGTGGATACCCTCCTGCCCACTGTTGGCATTGACCGTTGCGCCGTTGATATTCAACGTTGATCCGGACGTGACAGACAGACTCTGGGTGGTGGCCCCCGCGATGTTCAGCACACTTGCGTTGCGTACCAGATAATCGCTCAGCGGTGTGCTTGCATCGATATTCAGCGTATTGCCGTTATCGACGATAACGGCGGCAAAAGAATGCCCGCCGGTAAAAAAAAATGCTGGCAGCACGACCAGCATTTTAAAGAGTCCTGCCGCAGCATTTTTTTGCAGCGAAACATGGTTTTTGTTCATGACGTGGCTTCCTGAATGTTCATCACCTCACGTCTTTCAGAAGAAAGGCCAAAAGACTGTAAGAGGCGCGAACAATACCTATCCGGGTCAATGAAAAATGTAGGAGAAGTCCTAGCTCCGGACGGAAAAGTCCTTTCCCGCTCGAGGAATGATCCGCCTGTTTCAACAACCGTTACAGCGAGGACACGGGAGGCGTAGCCGCCTCCCGTGGTTCCTTTGAAACGCATTGAATCAGGTAGGCAACGGGCAAGTTCCGCCCTCAACGACCATGTACACCCTGACCGCATGCGGTTTTGAGTCCGTGTCGCGCCCGTTAATGACAGCCGTATAATGCACGCGCCCCCACGCATTCAGAGTCTCCAAGATGGGCGCGTATGGGATCTTCACAATGAAGCCGGCCGCGGCTTCCTGATCTGTCGGTGTGTAGGGCACCTCCCGGAATGTATCGGGTTTGGGGTTTGCACCGCCGGCGTCGGTATAGCCCTGATAGGTGAATATCAGCTCTTGATTCGCCAGTGCCGATTCCCCGCCCGGGACCCGCACCTCGACCACCACACCCTGGTTGGGATCCCGGCGCAAGGAACCGCAGTTCAAAAAGTTAACAAGGTCCGGATCGGGATCAAGGTGTAAGAATTCCGGATCAGGGACAGTGTCTTCTTGAATCAGCACATCCACTCCCCGAGGGTCCGAAATATCTACGTTGTCGTTCAGGGGATGACCGATGACGTAATCCATCGGGTGCTTTGGATCACCGTTACCTGCCGCCGCAAAAACGCCCCAGTCGACTTCCCACTCCAGAGATGGGGGAATAACGTCTGGAATCGTATAAAGGCCACCATCCGCCTCAGAAACAAGCTGGCCCGCATATCGAAGTTGAACGGTGTCATCTTCCTTGGCACCGTCATAGGTATTGACCGTGACAGTAACAACCTTATCTTTGTCGGCTTCTCGCAACTCATTGACAGTGCCCCCGGAACCTCCCTGAACCGTCACCAACGCCAGTTTTGGATTGGTCGGGCCTGGATTATCCGGATCAATCGGCAGACCGGGCTTTCGCAAATCAACGTCAACATTTTTGGAAATCGGAGTTGGCGGATAATAGGTGGTGCCGCGTTTGATTTGGTAGCTGACCGCTACCGTTTTTTCACCAGGGTCGTTGTTGAATACGTGTTCGAACGAAATATCGACGTAACACGGGAAATTGTTGATGGTCTTCGCCACCTGCAGAATGCCGTCGTAGGTCACCACCAACTGATCTCCGGGCATGTAGTGGGTGTATTCGTCAAGGATTCCCACGCCCAAAGGCGTTTGCGCATCCTTCAGATCGACCAGACGGTCACCGACACTGTCATACAGCGGAATACTAAGGGGCAACAGCCCCTCGGGTGGGTCTGTCAGAACGACCTCGAAAGTGACTGATGGAGAAAAAATACTTGGGTTTCCCTTACGGTCGATGACTTTGTAAAAAAGCCCGTGTTTCCCTTCACCCAACTTGAATACTTGGTCAGCGGTGAGTTCAAGCACGATCTCACTGGTGGTATCAACCCTGGTGAACGTAGCGATAAGCTCTGCCAACGTTATCGAGTCCCCATAATACAACTCTATAAAATCGCCAATCTTCATCTCTCCATATTCAGAAATCTTAACAGGTACATAATCATTGTCGTCCAGATATTTTTTGGTAAGACCTTCTTCCACCTCCTTCGGAATACCAGGAGGAAGAAACACGGCTGGAGGAGTTCTATCAACATTGCACACCAACGGTTCAGATAAACTGGCATTACCGCCTTGACGGACAACGTATCCCAACTCATGTTTCCCCGACCTACCGGTGAGTCCGGCAGGAAACTCCCTTTCGATTTTAAGAACAGCAGCGTCCAGCGGCGTAGTATAAGGGTATTTAGTCTCGTCGATCTGAGATCCGTCGAACGTCAGATAAATAGCGCCCGGTGTTGGTGTCGTTTCGTCGGCCACATCAGGCCTCGGAACCAGGCACTTGAAAGGCTTTCCCTGCAGGCTCAGCGGAATCTGATTTTTGTCATCATCCGACGTATCGGGTAGAAATGGGTTGTCTGGATGCACTTCGATGACGGCTGGATCAGCGCTTGTAACAGCACGGCGAACTTTCAGATAATCGACCCGACTTTGTTCAGCGGGCGTCAATGGTTTCGGATTTGCCATTTTTCAGCTCCTTCAGAAACGGGCTTTATCTGCCCGGGATTTTGTCAATCAACTAACGCCCAAAACGCGGGCACAACACTCTCTGTCAGCCACGAATAAATACTCGTGACTGTCCTAACTAAAACCGGCTAATGCACTTTAATGAATCAATTACCCGCTACGGTTCCGTGCAGGTTTCATTAGTGGGTGAGCACACTGCACCACTGGGCATGGTTCTATTGATAATCACGAATAGTTCTTTTGAAAGACCCTGCCCACCCGTAAACTTTTTCAAGGTGTAATAACATAATGCCGAACCCTGGTTTTCCATCGGCGCTATCAATCTTTCGTAATCGGTCACATGCACTTCAAAACCGTTTCTTGCCTGATCCGCACTCAAAATGGTCAAGAACCGTTCCGCGGCCCCGGGAATGGGCGTGGTGCCATTTAGTCCCTCGCATCCCTGCCAGAACAAAGTCACGATGTCCTTCTCGTCAAACGCCGGGTTGCCTTCAATCCTCACGCGCACCCGCTCCCAGAGACGCGGTTTCGCACAGCAGTCCAGCTTCCCTTCGATGCCAGCGTCAGGGAACGAAGGCGCTTTGAGACCTTCGATAATGATGATCGACACCTTGACGGGCGTGAATGGAGCCAACTGCTGGTTGATGCCATTGCTGGTGGTGTAATGGACCGGCAACGCCGGGTTCAGCCGGTCCTGGTCAATGGCCGACCATGGAATATTGAACGGCACTCTCTTGCCGGCAACGTCACCGGTCTGGACGATGTATTGCGCCACGGGCGTACTGATGCTCCCCCAATAAACTTCGATCGTGTGTCCCGGTTCAGGTGCGTCGAACAAGGTCAGGAAGCCGTCGGCGTCCTCGCCGAAATCTTCGGTGAGCAATGTGTTCAGCACCTTGGAGTTGGCGCCGTAGATCTCCAGCAAGGCAAGCTTAGGGTTCAACAACGCCGGCGCATTGGCGTGATCCTGGCCTGCCACCGTCAGGTTCACCGACACCAGGGTTTCCATTGATGGCTTGCTATCGACGCCCCCAGTGCGCACGCGGTAAGTGACACGAGCATTCACCGGCCCCAGCCCCTTGGCTGTGAGCGCACTCCACGGCACAGGGATCACGCAAGGAAAGTTGGCCGGGTCGACATCCTGCGGCGGCAGAACAGTGCCATCCCAGTCCAGCAGTATCTGATCGCCGCTCAACGGATTGTCATAGGCATCGATTTCGACCGTCACCGCCCCTTGATTGACCGCCCCCTCCCGAGCGTGCTGACGATCGATCAAGCCTCTGTCCGACAGGGGGATGCGCGGAGGCTTGTGAATGGGTGCCGCCGGGGTCAGATCGACGAACACAGGCAGCGGCCGCGAGCGCGGTCCCCGGTTTCCGGCCCAGTCGCGCAAGCGATAATAGATGTATCGCTGCCCATGACCGCGCAGGCGAATATCGTCTGCGTAGACGGTGATGATCAGTTGATCGTTATCGATATCAAACTGACTGAACGCCTGCTCGCGGATTTCGGTTTCGAAGTCCGGTGGCGTGCTGGTGTCCGTCCAGTAATAAATCGCCCGGTCACGGGCCTTCACGTCCAGATAGAGGCGTACTTTGAAACGAACCTGACCGTGCTCGTCCAAATAGTCATCGGTGATGTTGCCCACAAGATCCAGCAGCTCCAGCATCTCCGGTTCCTGGCCGTCATCGGGCGGCACTCTATCGACGGTGATGGTTTTTTTCAGCGATTCCGATGGGTTGCCACCAATCACCAGCTTGTACGACAGGTCGTAAACGCCAGATGCCAGCTGCCCTTGAGGCACCGAAACAATCTTGTCCCCCGGATCAATGGGAATATTGAACGGGAACACACCCGCCGTGTCGTCATCGAAGGGAAGTCCCGCTCGCCTGAGCCCCACCAACACGACGTCTTTTACGAATTCCGGCTCTGTCGAGAAAGTCCACGCCGGAATCGTGACTCTCAAATCGCGGTTCAATACATCGCGAGGTAATAGCCCGTCCGGGCTTTCATTACCCTCTTCGTCTTTCAGGATATCCGGAACAATCGGCTCTGGTGGAGCCACAAGACTTGTTTCGTCATCGCCACGCGCGTGTTGCGAATCCATCGACGACTCTTCTGGGGGCACCATTGCGAAGCTCCACGGCAATTGATCGGGCAGTGTTCTCGCGCAGAGCAGTCGTGAAGATAAAACGGGCTGTTGACTGACGATGGCGTGGAACGCTTGTGACCCAATTAGATGCCTGCCGGAAAAAGCTGACTACTGTCAGAAATACTAGGTTTGCTTACCGTTCGTCGGAGAATCGATGGAAATGGCTGAACAGTCAGCCCAGCGTGAGGCTGCATTTTTGTTGAGCAGAATGGGTATTGAAGTCGCCGCGCGACCCAGCGGGAGCAGACTCACGCCACAGGTTGCGGTTCACCGCAGAGTCGAATTCCCTGCGGCAGCGCCTACTGGGAAGTAGTTTCAGGAAGGCAACACCCGAACCCCGACCGTTCATCGCAAACCCCTGCCT
>NZ_JALMEX010000025.1:0-23420 GCF_023100605.1 Pseudomonas sp. MWU12-2020 | reverse complement strand
CGCTGGTTCGCCAGTGACCGTAACGCTGAGCAACGGCGCTGTGATTACCATCGACGCCGGTAAAACCACCGGCACCGTGACTGTTCCTGCGCCGGCCGACGACGTCTACAAAGACGCCGGCACCGTGCAGGCAACGATCAAGTCCGCCACTGGTGGCAGCTTCGAGAACCTGGTCCCAAGCACCACACCAGCCGTAACCAACGTTACCGACACCATCGACACCACCACGGTGAAACTCACCGCGACCGAGTCTGCTGCTGAAGGTGGCACCGTCACCTACACCGCGACCGTTGGTGCGCCAGTGACTGGCTCGCCAGTTGTGGTAACTCTGGCTAACGGTCAGAACATCACCATCGAAGTGGGTAAAACCACCGGCACCGTGACCACCACTGCGCCGAACGACGCGCTGACCGGTCATGCGCCGCTGACCAACTCGATCACCGGTGTGACCGGTGGCAATTACGAGAATCTGGTCGCTGACAAGACGCCGGTTTCGACCACCGTCACCGATACCATCGACACCACCAATCTGTCGCTCAGCGCCACCAACTCGGTGGCCGAGGGCGGTTCGATCATCTACACCGCGACCCTGACCAACGCCGCTGGCTCGCCAGTGACCGTGACCCTGAGCAACGGCGCCGTGATCACCATCGACGCGGGTAAAACTACCGGCACCGTCACCGTTCCTGCGCCAGCCGACGACGTCTACAAAGACGCCGGCACCGTGCAGGCGACCATCAAGTCGGCGACCGGTGGCAACTTCGAGAACCTGGTACCAAGCACCACACCAGCCGTGACCAATGTCACCGACACCATCGACACCACTGGCGTGAAACTCAGCGCCACTGGCACCGTGGCCGAGGGTGGCACCGTCACCTACACCGCCACCGTGGGTGCACCAGTCACCGGTTCGCCTGTGGTCGTGACCCTGGCCAACGGCCAGAGCATCACCATCGACATCGGCAAAACCACCGGCACCGTGACCAGCATTGCCCCGAACGACGCGCTGACCGGCCACGCGCCGTTGACCAACTCGATCAGCAATGTGACCGGCGGCAATTACGAAAACCTCGTCGCCGACAAAACCCCGGTCAGCACCACCGTGACCGACACCATCGACACCACCAACCTGTCGCTCAGCGCGACCGGCACTGTGGCCGAGGGTGGCCAGATCACCTACACCGCGACCCTGACCAATGCCGCCGGCTCGCCGGTCACCGTGACCTTGAGCAACGGCTCGGTGATCACCATCGACGCTGGCAAAACCACTGGCACCGTGACCGTTCCGGCTCCGGCTGACGACGTCTATAAAGACGCCGGCAGCGTGCAGGCAACCATCACCAACGCCAGCGGTGGCAATTTCGAAAATCTGGTGACCAATACCACGCCAGCCGTGACCAATGTCACCGACACCATCGACACCACCACCGTCAGCATCACCGGCAGCACCTCGGTGACCGAAGGCCAGACCGCCAGCTACACCGTCAGCCTGACCCACCCGGCGCAGACCGACGTGACCCTGAAAATCGTCTACAGCGGCACCGCTGCCGACGGTTCGGACTTCACCGGTGTGTACACCGTGAAGATCCCGGCGGGCGCCAGCAGCGCGCAGTTCAACGTCGCGACCATCGATGACAAGATCACCGAAGGCACCGAGAACTTCGTGGTCAAGATCGACTCGGCGACCGGCGGCAACTTCGAGAACCTGGCCGTCAGCAGCACCAACGGCAGCGTCAGCACCTCGATCATCGACAACGATGCGCCACCGGTCATCGACCTGGATGCCAACAACTCCAGCGGCGCCACCGGTGCCGACTACAAGGTGACCTTCACCGAAAACACCCCGGGCGCCGGCGTGTCGATTGCCGACACTGACCTGACGATCACCGACCCGGACAGCACCATGCTGACCGGCGCGACTATCGTGCTGACCAACCGTCAGGACGGCGACGCACTGAACCTCGGCAACAGCGTCAACGGCATCACCATCAATGCCAACAGCACCAACGGCACCGTGACCCTGACCCTGTCGGGTAACGCGACGCTGGCCGACTACATGCAGGCGATCAAGAACATCAGCTTCACCAACAGCAGTGAAGACCCGAGCACCGTGCCGCGGATCATCACCGTGACCGTGACCGATGGCGGCAACTACTCCAACACCGCGACCACCACGGTCAACGTGGTGGCGGTCAACGATACGCCGGTTGCAGCGCCGGTCAACGTCACCGGCACCGAAGACACGCCGCTGATCCTCGGCTGGTCGACCTTCGGTGTGACTGACGTCGACAGCCCGGCCAGCAGCCTGGGCATCAAAATCACCCAGCTGCCGGGCGAAGGCAAACTGCAGTATCTGGACGGCTCGACCTGGAAAGACGTCGCCAACAACCAGACCTTCAGCAAGGCTGACATCGACGCTGGCAAGCTGCGCTTCATGCCGGATGCCAACGAGTCGGGCGTCAACGGTTACGGCGGCACCGGCCTGGGCAACAACCAGGCTGACTATGCACAGATCAAGTTCCAGCCTACCGACGGCCAACTGCTGGGCAACACCGGCACCGTGAAGATCGACATCACGCCGGTGGCGGATGCACCGACCGTGAGCGTGGCCGACAACAGCGTGAAGTCCACCGGGCTGGTCAAGGAAGTCTGGACCGGCCTGCCGGGTCTTGGCACCGACGGCAGCGGCGCGAACTCGACCACCCTGAAAAACTTGATCGACGGCGCCGGCACCCCGAACTCCAGCACCAACGTGACCAATGTGCAGTCGGACGGCAACATCGCAGCGGGCACCGCGTCGAAAACCTCGGGCCTGATCTATCTGGAAGCCGGCAAGACCTACAGCTTCAGCGGTGTGGCTGACGACAGTCTGCTGATCACCATTGGCGGCAAGAGTGTGGCGTCGGGTACCTGGGGCGCGGGCGGTGCGATCAGCGGCTCGTTCACCCCGACCACCAGCGGCTACTACACCCTGGACATCTACCACCACAACCAGAGCGGCCCGGGCAGCTATGACGTGAACCTGTCGGTCAACGGCAGCACGCCGATCGACCTGAGCAGCGCCGGCGTGCCGATCTACACTGGCGTGCAGGACCTGGTGAATTCCGGTGTGACCGTCTCCGACCTGCACGGCACCAACGGCGAAGGCTATTACGACGGCTACAAACTCAACACCGGCGCCGAAGGCACCACGGTGAAACTGTCGGCGATCAACACCGCGCTGACCGACACCGACGGCTCGGAAACCCTGAGCGTGAAGATCAGCGGCGCGCCGGTCGGCTCGGTCCTCTCCGACGGTCACGGCCACAGCTTCACCGTCACCGCGAGCAATGGCGAAGCCAACGTCACCGGCTGGAGCCTCGGCAGCCTGACCGTGACCCCGCCGACCTACTACAACGGCCAGTTCAACCTGACCGTGACGTCGACCTCTACCGAGATGGTCGGCGGCTCGGCCAGCAGCACCGCGACCATTCCGGTCACCGTGGTGCCGGCGGTGTACAACGCCGTAGTCGGGACTTCTGGGGATGACACCTTCAACGGCACCGATGGCAACGACATCATGGTCGCCGACATCGGCGGTCTGACCGTGGTGCCGGGCACCAACTACAACATCGCGTTCATGGTCGACTCCTCGGGCAGCATGAGCACCTCGTCGATCAACGCGGCCAAGGACTCGCTGACCTCGGTGTTCAACACCCTCAAGCAGAGCCTGAGCGGCAGCAACTCGGGCACGGTGAACATCTTCCTGGTGGACTTCGATACCCAGGTCAACAAGTCGGTGTCGGTGAACCTCAACGACCCGAACGCGCTGACCAAGCTCAAAGCCGTACTCGACTCGATGACCTCCGGCGGCGGCACCAACTACGAAGACGTGTTCAAGACCACGGCCAACTTCTTCCAGAGCACCGAAGCGCTGGCCAACACCGGGGCGAAGAACCTCACGTACTTCATCACCGACGGCCAGCCGACCTACTACCAGAGCGGCGAGCAGACCAACCCGACGCTGTACGGCAGCGTGAAGTTCGACAGTGTGGTGACCACCAGCAACTACAAGCTGGGCGATACCTTCAGCACTTACATCGACAGCACGCATTACCTGAGCATCAGTGCCAACGGCAGTGCGCAGTTGCAGGTCTACACCAGCCGTTACGGCTGGACCGCAACCAACCTGGGTACCGTTCACGCTCAGGGTGATGGCACCTATGAGCTGTCGAGCCTGGCGGGCAGCGGCAGCAGCACCAGCTCGGCCACCACCGATAACGCCAACAGCAGCTTCGCCTTGCTCAGTGGCCTGTCGAACGTCGAAGCCATCGGTATCAACAGCGGTGTCAGCCTCAACGACCTGAAACCGTACGACACTGATCACAACCCGCAGACCAACATCGATCCGAAGGATCTGGCCAACTCGATCATCGGCCACACCGAAGCGACGATGCCGGGCAACGACACCGTCAGCGGTGGCGACGGCAACGACATCCTGTTCGGCGACCTGGTGAGCTTCAACGGCATTGCCGGCGAGGGTTATCAGGCAATGCAGGCGTACGTCGCACAGCAAACCGGTGTGGATGTCAGCAAAGTCACCACCAGCAACGTGCACCAGTACATCACCGAGCACTATCAGGCGTTCGATGTGTCCGGTGCGCATGACGGCAACGACACGCTGCTGGGCGGCGCGGGCAATGACATTCTGTTCGGTTCGGGCGGCAACGACCTGCTCGACGGCGGCAAGGGCAATGACATCCTGCTCGGCGGCACCGGCAATGACACGCTCATCGGCGGCCAGGGCAACGACATCCTGATCGGTGGTTCCGGTGCCGACACCTTCGTCTGGAAAGCAGGCGATACCGGCAACGACGTGATCAAGGATTTCAACGCCAACGAAGGCGACCGCATCGATCTGCGTGACCTGTTGCAGGGCGAGACCGGCAGCACCATCGACAACTTCCTGAAGATCACCACGGTCGACGGCGTGTCGTCGCTGCAGGTCAGCTCCGGCGGCAAGTTCAACTCCGGCGATGCCGCTGCGGCCACTCCGGACGTGACGATCAAACTGGAAGGCAACAACTGGTCAACCGCCAACATTCATAACCTGATTGCCGGCAGCGATCCGACCATCAAGGTCGACCACAACAACAGCTGATGCGTGAACAAAACGGCCGCCCCTTGGGGCGGCCGTCACGTTTGCGCCTATCGCACCGGTGACGATTTCGTCGCCGCACCGCATACTCGCGCGCAGTTGGCCTATGCTGCTGACAGCATGACGCTGGTTCTTTCTGAGGGATGCTCAATGTTTTACGTGCAACGCGATGCGCAGGGTCAGCTGATCCGCGTGGAAGCTGCGGCCTACGCCGAAGCCTCGGAAACGCTGCCCGCCGACAGCCATGAAATCCAGGCCTGGTTCGCCAACGAGGTCGTGGAAACCAGCCTGAAACAGCTCAAACAGAGCGATCTGGAGATGATTCGGGTACTCGACGACCTGATTCAGGTGCTGACCCAGAAGGGCGTGATCCGCGTTACCGATCTGCCGCCGGCGGCGCAGGCCAAGCTGATGGATCGGACCCAGGCGCGGGAAGCGCTAGGCGGGTTGAGCCACTTGATCGACGACGAAGAGACCGGGCTGATCTGATCCGCGATCTTCAGTGACCGGACTGACCCCTTCGCGAGCAAGCCCGCTCCCACATTTGAAATGCATTCCAATGTGGGAGCGGGCTTGCTCGCGAAGGCTGATTTACCGACAACGAATGACGAACAGGTTACTTCCAGGGCTTGGGCTCACCAAACAACTGCCCCTGCACCCCATACAAGCCCATCTCGCGAATCACTGACAACTCGCCTTCGGTCTCGACCCGCTCGGCAATCAGCGGCAGATCGATGCTGTGCGCCGCACGCTGGATCGCCTCGATGAACAGGCGCTTGTCGCTCTCCTGATCGATCGCGCGAATGTAGCTGCCATCGATCTTCAGGTACGCCAGCCCCAGACGCGCCAGGTTGCCGATCATGCTGAAGCGTCCACCAAAGCGTTGCAGGCTCAGGGAAAAACCGAGTTCACGCAGACGCCGGGTCAACTGCTCCAGCACCGCTTGCTCCGGCAATTGTTCCTCGCCGATTTCCAGCGTCAGGCGCTCGCCGAGGTCGGAGTGCGCACGCAGAATCTCGAACACTTTGTTCAGGGCCTGCGAATCGGCCAGGGTTGCCGAAGACAGGTTCAGCGCCAGCGAATCCTCGTGCCCTTTCATCTGCTCCAACACCCGCTCGAGCATCAGGCGGTCGAGTCGCGCGGTCCAGCCAAAACGCTCGAGCCACGGCAGGAAACGTCCGGCGGGAATGGTCTCGCCCTGCTCATCCAGCAACCGTGAGAGTACTTTGTAATGCAACACCAGTTGCGTGTCCTGGGCGGCCACCACCGGTTGGAAGTACAGCTCGAAACGCTGCTGGTTCAGCGCCTGATCAAGCAACCGATGCCAGGCGTGGTGATCGTCACCGACATCGGCCACCAGGCTCTGATCGATACAGGCCCAGTTCCGCTCGCCCTGCCCCTCGGCCTGCGCCAGCGCCTGATCACCCAGTGTCAGCACAGCTTGCGGTGAATCGCCATGAGCAAACGGGGCGAGGCCGATCGAGGCCACGGCCGGTACATCCGTGGCGCCGGTGGCGTGCAGGCTGCTCAACGCACTGTCGAGGTTCTGCGCCAGTTGCAGCGCTTCTTCACGCACCAGCCCCGGCGCCAGCACGGCGAACTCGCCGCCGCGAATGCGCGTCACGAGGTTCTGGGTTTCCGGGTAGCGGGCGCACTCGCGGGACAATTGCTCGCCGACCGCTTTCAACAACTCATCGGTGCGCTGACCGCCCAGACGCTGGTTGAGCCCGGCCAGATCCTTGACCCGCAACAGCAGCAAATAACCGGAGCTGGCCTGTTCGGCATTGCTCACCCGATTGTTCAACTGCATTTCGAAATAACGTCGGTTGGCCAGGCCGGTCAAATTGTCCTGATAGGACTCGACACGCAGTTTTTCACTGCGCTCGGCCTGCTCCTGGAACAGCGCCTTGAGCTTCTCGACCATCTGGTTCATCGCCTGCACCACGCGGCGCAGTTCCGGAGTACGCGGCAGCTCCGGCAGGCTGAGGAATTCGCGGCGGGCGATGGCGTGGGACTGTTTGACCATGTAGTCGAGCGGGCGCAATTGCCGGCGCAGCAGCAGCGCGCCAAGCGCCGCACTGACCGCGCCGCACAGCAGCAGCCAGCCGAGGCTGCCCAACGCGCTCTGCCACAGCTTGGCCACGGCGAACATCGGATGGCTGACCACTTCAACCCGCGCCGCCTGTTCCCACCCACGGCTGACCAACGCGTCGCCGCCGGCCGGCTCCAGACCAATCAGTTTGACGAACCAGTCCGGCACATTGCTGACCGCCGGAATCCCGCTGCGCTCGACGATGGTCTTGTCGGTCTTGAGATCGACCACGCGGATGCTCGCGTAATAGCCGCTGTCGAAAATCGAGCTGACCAGCAGTTCGACCATCGCCGGATCGTCGATATTCGGCGTCAGCGACAACGCCAGCGCCGTGGCGGCGTCCTGGGCGTGAGAGCGCAGCTGGTTGACGTACTGGGTGCGCGAGCTCTCCAGACTGACCATGAAGCTGCCGGTGAAGGCGACCACCAGGAACAGACAGATAGCGATCAACAGCTGTTTGAACAAAGACATCTGAGCGCGTGCTCCTAGTTAGTCGTTTCGACCGGGAAACCTTCGGCCTGCATTTTTCTCAACACATCCTGCCAGCGCGACAGGCGTTTGGTGTCACCGACCCTTTTGTTGCCCTTGGCCCCCGGCAGGTACAGACCTTCGGCATTGAAAGAGTAGACCGGCAGCAAATCGGTTCGCTGCGACGCCGGCTGGATCTGATCGATCAGGCTGTCGAGCACCAGCGGCATGGCATCGGGGGTGGCGTAGTAAGTCAGCACCATGTGCGCGCGGTTCTGGCGCAGTGCCTTGACGTAGGTGATGCGCAGCTTGTCACTGGATACCCCGAGATGGCGCAGGCTGAAATACTTGGCGATCGCATAGTCTTCGCAATCGCCGGCGCCTTTCCACAACGCCTCGATGGGCGTCTCCCAATAATCGACCTGCCCCCACAGATCGATGTCCTCTACATAGCGCATCTGCTTGTTGAAAAACAGGTTCACCACCTTGAGCTTTTCCATCTCGCTGACCTGTTTCTGCGTCGCCAGCAGATTCTGCCAGGCATCGATTCGCTGCTGCCCGGCACCCAGCGGGCCGTACAGCGCCGTGGCCTTGCGGCTGATCGCGGAAAAATCCCAATCGGCATGCAGACCGCCCAGCATGACGCCGGCCAGCAACAGTGCACAGCCTAGCCAGCGCAAAGTCCGGGGGATCGCGAAACGTACCGCCACAGCAGGTTTCCAGGAGGCAGGAAGGAAAGCGTTTGATGGTGAAGCTTAGCCGGGCAAAAAACAATGGCACACTGAGATCATCGCCCGCGCGCTAAACTTCGCACAGGATCGCAGCTTCACACGGTTTGACAACCTGTGGAGCAATCACTAGTGTCCTTGGATCCAAATTTCGTCTTCATTCAGGGTGAGTAGTTGTGACACAGAAGCCCAAACCGCTGCACAGCATCAAAGTCGACGGGCCGATTCCCGCACACCTCGCCCGTTCGATCATCGAAGAGACCCTGCGCTCGGCGATCCTTGACGGTCGTTTGCCATGCGGCACCGCCCTGCGTCAGCAGGACCTGGCCGACCTGTTTGGGGTCAGCCGCATGCCGGTGCGCGAGGCTCTGCGTCAGCTGGAGGCCCAGGAGCTGCTGAGTGTCACCACCCACAAGGGCGCTGTGGTTGCCCCGCTGATTCAAGGCGACGCCACCGAAACCTACGAGTTGCGGATCCTGCTCGAATCCGAAGCCATGCGCCAATCGATCCCGCTGCTGACCAGCGCCGATCACGCCCGCGCCGCCAGCTATATCGAAGAGCTCGAGACCCAGCACGACTACGGCGAAATCGGTCGGCTCAATCGCCTGTTCCATATGGCCCTGTACAGCAAGGCCCCGAATCAGCGGTTGCTGCGACTGGTCGAAGACGGCCTCAACGAGGAGGAGCGCTTTCTGCGTTTCAACCTCGAAGCCATGGGCCTGGGCAAACTCTCCCAGGAAGATCACCGCGCCATGCTCCACGCGGTGATCGAGCGCGATGTCGAGCTGTCGGTGAAGTTGCTCACGCAACACCTCAACCGTGGCGTCGACGTGATCACTCGTTACCTCGCCAGCCCTGCCGGACAAAACCGCAAGGCCGTACGCTGATTCCCTTTCTGCCGGTCTCTGCTCTTCACGCCTGACCGGCGAATAACCCGCTTACAAATCCTCTCTGCGCTCCGCCGCAAATCTGCTGGCGGATCGGCCTGTTCGCTCTAACCTCCCAGCGCCCATATGCCCGGCATTGCAGCTCGCTGCGGACGAATCGGTCATAGCCGTCCTGCCAATTTACCCGCACTCTTTAACGGCCAACCCATGAAGAACGGGCGACGCTCCGCACCGCCGGCGCAGTCCCCGCACCAGGAACCTACGGAAGGAGCCTTGCCACGGGATAAAAGGAAGTTACGGCGCCGTTTCCGGCCAACTTTCATTCCTATACATCACTTCAATCTTTGCATCGGAAAGTTGCTTTGAGTGAGGCATTCACTCTTGTCTTCAATTTTGGCCATTATTTGCCGAAAGGAGCAACTACGCCCAAGTAAAACTGAAATCAAAAGTTTTACCGGGCCAACTCATACTTGAAAAACACACAACTAAAAATAATTAAAAATAAACTTGTTAAGTTATTTGACGATGTATTAGCTTTTCCTCGCCGAGCGGGTTCAACCCGCAAACACGGCACGGCTCCGCAGTCAGCCAATAGCTTTGGCAAATAGTCGCCAACGCATGGCCGAGAGCCTTTCATGCACTTTGCAAACTTTCATTAATCCGAATGAGGCCCGCGCTCGCCAATAGAAAACATTTCAAATTTATCAAGTCCGTGTTGATGCACTGAACGAGCAACTCCCTCTATTCCAATAACACCGAGGTTCGCCATGATGCCAACTAAAGAACAACTCGCCCTGAAAAAAGCTCAATTGAGCGTTCACCCGATCTTTACCGAAATCGATTCGCTATCGGTACTGCGCCGGTTCATGGAGTCTCACGTCTTCGCCGTGTGGGATTTCATGTCGCTGACCAAACGCCTGCAACAGGAACTGACCTGCACCCGCCTGCCATGGTTGCCACCACGCGATCCGCATGCTGCGCGGCTGATCAACGAGATCGTGCTTGGCGAAGAGTCGGATGATCGTCCCGCCCACGGCCATTACAGCCATTTCGAGCTGTACCTGGACGCCATGCGCGAAGTCGGTGCGAGCACCACGGCGGTCGAGCGGTTTGTCGCGCTGCAACAGGAAGGCGTGAGTTACGACGTCGCTCTGCAAAGCGTTGAGGTTGATCCGGCAGCGGCGAAATTTGTCCGCGAGACGCTAAACACCGCGCTGCATGCGCCAGGCCACAGCGTGGCCGCCGCGTTCCTGCATGGCCGCGAGAGCGTTATCCCGCCAATGTTCCAGCGCATCCTCGATGACTGGGGGATCGGCATCGAACAGGCACCAACCTTTCGCTATTACCTGGAACGCCACATCGAGGTCGACTCCGAGGATCACGGCCCAGCCGCCGAGCAATTGCTTGAGCGCCTGGTCGATGGCGATCCGCAGCGTGAAGCCGAGGTCTACGCCAGCGCCATCGCGGCCGTGGAAAGCCGCATCGCCCTGTGGGACGGCCTGCGTCTGAGCATGCGCGCTCCACTGGCGGAGGTGGCCCAATGAACGCCGCCGACTATCAATCCTTCGCCGACGCCTGGGAAACCCGCGCCACCATCCGCACCCGGCCACGGCGCGTGCTCGAAGACGATGAGCGCCTGATCTATCCGCTGAGCCGCCAGCCCCTGGTGCTCAGCGAAACCTTCCTGCGCGAGTGCCCGCAGCAGCGTGATTTTGCGTTGGTGCAGACGCTGTACAAGTTCATCAACGACGTGGTGATTTTCGAGACCGAAATCGTCGACCGGACCGCCCGCGCCATCGCCAAGAATCGCTTCGCCGTGCCGTTCCCGTTCGCCTGTCGCTACGACGCGATGACCGTGGTGGTGGACGAGGATTACCACGCACTGGTGGCGATGGATTTCATGCAGCAGACCGTGGCCATGACCGGCATCGAGCCGATCGAACTGCCTGCTGAAATCGAACTGAGCCGGGCGATTCCGGCCGCTGTGGCTCTGGCGCCCGAGCACCTGCGCAGCGCGGTAGAACTGATCTGCGTCGCCATCGCCGAAAACACCGTAACCGGCGACGTCGCGGCGTTCGCCCGGGACGATACGGTCAAGCCGTCGATCAAAGGCCTGATGGCCGATCACTTGCTCGACGAGGGCCGGCACTCCAGCTTCTGGGCGCGCATGGTGCGCATCTATTGGCATACCGCCAATGACGCGGACCGGGAAACCATCGCGCAGATCCTGCCGGTGTTCATCGGCCATTACCTGACCAATGACATCCAGAAGTCCTTCGATCTGCGCCTGATCGACGCCTTGCCGGTCAGTGATGTGATCCGCCGCTCGCTCAAGGACGAAATGGCCGGGCTGGCCTTCCCGATTAATCGCCACCATCCGCTGGTGGGCAACATCGTGCGTTTTTTCCACAACAGCTCGCTGCTCGACACGCCCTGCGTGCAGCACGCCCTGCGTGACTATCTGGTGTGATGAGGAGGCCGACATGAGACGTCTCGACATTTTGCTGATTGGCGCCAGCCAGGCCATGACCGACCTGGCACAGGAACTCGAACAACACGGTCACTCATTGATGCGCAGCGGCGCCGCGCAATCGACAGTGGATCTGATCATCGACGATGGCTTCATCGGCGCCGGCGATCGCTGTGCAATCCCCCACCTGCATCTGCGCCTGGGTATCGGAAGGCAAAGCATTGGTGGTTTGCCGACACTCGACCTGCTGTGTTTCATCGGCTCGTCACTGATCAGCCGCGTGCCGATTGGCGAGGAGCCGTCCGGCAACGGTCAGGCACTGCGCCAGCGAGTGCTGACGCAGTTGGTCGACGAAGTCGCGCTGCTGGTCAGCCGCTTCTCCCGCGATGCCGGGTACTTCCAGCAGGCATCGCCGGCCACGGCGCCGGACTTCGAGCAGGTGGAAGACCTGTCGTTTCTCGACAGTCTGGCTTACGTCCATCGCCTCAACGCCACGGCGCATCCGGCATTGTTGCAACAGGCGCAGACACCGCTGATCGAGCGCCTGCAACAGAGCCTGATCGAACACGCCGAGCGACCGGCGCTGCATCTGGCCGAGCAGTCGCTCAGCTACCGCCAGTTGCACGCCCACAGCCGTGCGATCCAGCAACGCCTGCAACCGCTGCTCGAGCAGCATCCGCAGCCGTGGATCGTGGGTATCTGCCAGCCGAAAAGTCCGGCGCTGTTCGCCTCGATTCTGGCGGTGCTCGGCAGTGGCGCGGTGTATCTGCCGCTCGAGCCGAGCCATCCGTTGCAGCGTCAGCAATACATCCTGCAGAACGCCGGAGCCTTGCTGTTGCTGCACGACGGCGAGCACCCGCTCAGCGAGTCAATGCCCGGGCTGGATGTCAGTCGTATCGACAGTGCCGACGCGGATCTCAGCCAACCGCTGATGCGCCAGCGTCCACAGCTCGACGCCCCGTGCATGGCGCTCTACACCTCGGGCACCACCGGCCATCCGAAGGGCGTGCTGCTGAGCCAGGCGAACCTCGCCCACTTCACGGCGTGGTACGCCGATTACGTGCAGTTGCGCGCCGAGAGTCGGGTCTTGCAGTTCTCTTCGCTGAGCTTCGACTCATCGCTGATCGATATCTTCCCGAGTCTGCTGCAGGGCGCCGAACTGGTGGTGCCCGACGACACCCAACGCCGCGATCCACTGCAACTGGTGGCGCTGATCCGACGCCGGCAACTGACCCACGCGTTCCTGCCGCCGGCGCTGCTGAGCATCCTGCCACTGGAGCAACTGCAAGGCGTGGAGGTGATGACCGGTGGCGACGTCTGCGAGCCCTTCGTCATCGAGCAACTGACCCGGCAGGGCAAGCTGCACAACCTCTACGGCCCCACCGAGGCGACGGTGTTGATCACGGCTCGCCAGCTCAAACCGGGTGACAGCAACCGCACCCTCGGCGCACCGATTGCCAACAGTCAGGTGCTGATTCTCGATGACGACTTGCAACCGGTGCCGGAGAACACCGTCGGCGAATTGTTCATCGTCGGCCCCGGCGTCTGCCTCGGTTATCTGAACAACCCGCAGCAGACCGCCGAGCGCTATCTGACCTTGCAACTGCCAAACGGCCAAGCGTTGCGCGCGTACCGCAGTGGCGACATGGCCAAGTGGGGCGAACACGGCATCGAGCTGTGCGGACGGCGCGACAATCAGGTGAAGATCCGCGGTTTCCGGGTCGAGCCGGAAGAGATCGAGCGCTGCCTGCGCGAGAGCCAGTTGTACCGTCAGGTGGCGGTGGTGATCGACAGTCAGCGGCGGATTCTGGCGTTCCTCGCCCAGCCGCAATCGGACACTGCCCGCGATCTGTTGAAGGCGCATGCCCAGCAGTTTCTGCCGGACTACATGCAACCGGTGGCCTGGACTGAACTGGCGCAGATGCCATTCGCCAGCAACGGCAAGGTCGACCGCAAGGCATTGCTGGAGCTGCCGGTGAGTGTGCAGGACGGCGGCCCGAAATGCCTGCCGGCAAACGCTGACGAAGCGCTGCTGCTGGAGATCTGGGCGGAACTGCTGGAGCTGCCGAGCAGCGATATTTCCACCGACGAAAGCTTCTTCAATCTCGGTGGGCATTCGATTCTGCTGTCGCGGATGTTGCTGCGCTTGCGTGAGGAGTTCGGGCGCAGCATCTCGATCAACCGCTTCATCGAACTGCCGACCATCAGCAAACTCGCGACGCTGGTGCGCGGTACCGACGACAGCGCGGTGCTCAGCGCCCAGGCCATGGCCGACGCCGAGCGCCCGCTGAACATCGAGCCGCTGCCGATCAGTCGCCTGGGCGATGTGCACAAGGTGATCGTCACCGGCGCCAACAGCTTTGTCGGCGTGCACATTGTCGAAGCGCTGCTTGGATGGGGCGCCAGCGAGGTGGCGTGTCTGGTGCGTGACGGCGGCGGGCAAACCGCGGCGCAGCGTTTTGCTCAGGCACTGCGCGAGAACCGTCTCGAGCACCTGGATCTGAGTCGGGTGCGGATCTATTCGGCAGACCTGACCCGCCCGCAACTGGGCCTGACCGACGACGATTATCAGCGCCTCGATCGCGAGTTCGGCGCACTGGTGCACAACGCCGCCAACGTCAACCACGTGCTCGATTACGAGTCGCTGGCAGCGGATAACGTCGAGCCGATTTTCGAGTTGCTGCGCCTGTGTGAAGGACGCAGCAAAAAGGTCTTCAACTTTGTCTCGACGCTGTCCGCTTCAAGCACCGTCGATGGCGAAGGCCGAGTGCTCGAATTGCCCGCCGCGCCGACCCCGCCGATCTACATCCGCAACGGCTACAACCTGTCGAAGTGGGTCGGCGAGCGCGTCCTCGAACGGGCGCGCGAGCGGGGGGTGTGGGTCAACCTGTATCGCCCCGGCAACATCAGTTTCAACAGCCTGAGCGGCGTCTGCCAGCCGCACAAAAACCGTTTGATGCTGATGCTCAAAGGCTCGATCCAGCTCGGTCAGGTGCCGGCCTTCGCGCTGAATTTCGACCTGATGCCGGTGGACTTTCTAGCGCGTTTCATCGCCTTCCACGCCAGCCGTTATTCGACCGAGCGCGCGGTGTTCAACCTGCACAACCCCGAACCGCTGAGTTGGGATGCCTACGTCGCCTCGTTCCGCGAAACCGGCAGCGAATTCTCGCTGGTCAGCGTCGCCGACTGGCAGCAGCAACTGGGCCGGGTCGACACCGACAACGCGCTGTTTGGCGTGCTCGGTTTCTACCTCAACGGCTTCGAGGAGGACATTGGCGACATCTCCCTGATCGGCCACGCCAACGCCGAAGCCGGCGTGCAACAGATGGGCGCGCACTACCCGGAAAAATCCCCGGCGCTGCTGCGTCGCGGCTGCGATTACCTGAAAGAAATCAACTTCATCTGATTCATCCAAAAAAGGAGCAACACCATGAGCACTCCGCAACCGGACACCCTGATCAAAAACCCTCACGGCTGCCATGTCATCTCTTCGGTGGAAGTGCCGGCGGACGCGACGCAGGTCTGGGCGGTGGTCGGCAATTTCGCTGGCTTCGACCGCTTCATCCCGGCGCTGTCGCACATCGAAATGACCGGCGAAGGCGTGTCCTCGCTGCGCAAGAAATTCTTCAAGGACGGCAACGTGGTGGTCGAGCAACTCAACTCCCGCGATGAGCAGGCACGGGCCATGACCTGGACCACGATCTACAACACCTTGGGTGTGGCCAATCTGTGGGCGGCGATGAATGTGGAATCGTTGGGCGCAGGGAAGTCGCGGGCGACCTGGACGATCATTGCCGAGCCGGCTTCAGGTGGGGAGGAAGCACTGCCGGGGTTCAAGGATTTCGTGCAGGGGTTTGCCGATGATGCGATGGGGAATGTGTTGAAGCTGTTTGTATAAGGCTTCAGTTCTGCGGTGATTGAGCTACCGCCTTCGCGAGCAAGCCCGCTCCCACATTTTGATTGCATTCCTTCTGTAGGAACGCGGTCAATTTGTGGGAGCGGGCTTGCTCGCGAAGAACGATAACGCGGTCTTCAATCTGCGGATCAGATCTTGAAGCTGTCCACCAACTGCTTCAACCGGTTGGCCTGCTGCGACAACGCATCACAATCCTTCAATGTTTCATTGAGGTTGGCCACGCTCTGCTGGTTCAGCAGGTTGATCTGGTTGACGTCGACGTTGAGGGTTTCCACCACGGCGGTCTGCTCTTCGGTTGCAGCGGCCACCGACTGGTTCATGCCATCGATTTCGCCGATGCGCTGGGTCACGCTGACCAGGCGCAGACCGGCCTGATTCGCCACTTCAACGCTCTCTTCGCTGGACGCCTGACTGGCGTTCATGGTGGTCACCGCTTCACGGGAACCGACCTGCAAGGAGGTGATCATCTTGTGGATCTCTTCCGCCGACTCCTGGGTGCGATGGGCGAGGTTGCGCACTTCGTCCGCCACCACCGCAAAACCGCGTCCGGCTTCACCGGCACGTGCCGCTTCGATGGCCGCGTTGAGCGCCAGCAGGTTGGTCTGCTGCGAGATGCCTTTGATCACATCGAGAATGTGGCCGATGTTGTCGGTGCTGGCGTTGAGTGTTTCGATCTGCGTGCACGACAGGCTGATCTTCTGCGACAGCTCGGTCATCGCCTGAATGGTCTGCTCGACCACCTGACGACCGTCATCGGCCTGCTCGCTGGCGCCGCTGGCGTGCTGCGAAGCATCGGCGGCGTTGCGGGCGATTTCCTGAGTGGCGGCGCCCAACTGGTTGATCGCGGCGGCCACGCTGTTGGTGCGCGCGCTTTGTTCGTCGGAACCGATGATCGAGGCGTTGGACGAGGCCATCACGCGTTGCGACAGGTCGTGCACGTGACGCGTGGCCGAGGACACTTCGGAAATCGACGCGTGAATGCGTTCGACGAACTGGTTGAACGAGCTGCCCAGTTCAGCGAACTCATCCTTGCCTTCCACGACCAGACGCCGGGTCAGGTCACCTTCGCCCTGGGCGATGTCCCGCATCGCACGGCCCATGGTGGTCAGTGGTCGCATCAGGACGTTGATCAGCAGGCTCAGCAGCAGCGCAATCGCAGCGACCGCGACGAACATCGCGATCAGCGCCGAAGTACGGAACTGGCTGAGGGCGGCGTAGGCCTTGTCGCGATCGATCGACAGACCGATGTACCAATCGGCATTCGGCAAGTCGCTGACCGGAGTGAACGACAGAATGCGTTCCTGGCCGTTGAGCACCACGTTCTGGTTGCCCTTCTCGATGCGCACGCCGGAATTCGGGTAGATGTCCTTGAGGTTCTTCATCACCTGGTCTTTGTCCGGGCTGACGATCACTTGACCGTCACCGCTGACCAGGAATGCGTGGCCGAGGCCGCCGAAGTCCACCGAGTTGATGATCTTTACCAGGGTTTCCAGGCTCAGGTCGCCACCGACCACCCCCAGCAGCTCGCCACTCTTTTTCACCGGCATGGCGATGGTCACCACCAGACCACCGACCGCGGCCATGTACGGCGGGGTCAGCATGGTTTTGTCGGCAGCAACGGCTTGCTTGTACCAAGGTCGCTGACGCGGGTCGTAGCCGTCGGGCATCTTCGCGTCAGGGCGCTGGGTGAACACACCGTTGGCCTGACCGACGTAGGTGAACTGGAAGTTCGAGGTGAAGGCCGGTTGATCGACCAGCCCCGGGAAGTCGGCGTCCTTGCCCTGATGGGCAACGTTCTGCGCGAGGTTTTCCAGCACCAGAATTCGCCCGCTCATCCAGTTCTGCACGCTGCTGGCGGTCAGATCGCCGGCCTGCTGCACAGACGACTGGAGGTTCTGGCGAATGGTGTTGCGCTGCAGATAGTCGTTGTAGAGGGTGAACAAAGCGAAAGCCAGGACCACGACGCCCGAGGCGGCCAACAGGATTTTATGGCTGAACTTGAGATTCATTTCATGGGACTTCTTATGCAAAAGTGGGGATGCGTTCCGGGATGCAACATTCCATGTACAGCGCAGGCAGCGTTCTGATGGCCGCTCTACTTTGGTGCACGCATGTCTCACCAGTCTGTCGGCACGGTTCGCAGAAATCTTAGGGTTGTGTGGGAAATGCACGGCATTTCTGACAGATTCCCGCCGAACGGCGTGCCAGAGCGTTCGCTATAAAGTTTTTTATGCTGGTTATCCGAGCGGAGGTTGCAAAATTCACCGCCCTTGATAAAAATGCGACTAATTATCATTTGTGACGTTCGGGCTGTCGCGTTCATGTCCTCACCTGAGTTTGCAGTGCAGGCGCTTTACAGTAGTCATCACGGCTGGCTCAACGCTTGGCTGCGAGCACGGCTGGGCAATGCCGCAGATGCGGCGGATCTGGCTCAGGACACCTTCGTACGCCTGCTACAACGTACCGAACGCCTGGAGCTCAAGGCGCCCCGCGCATTTTTACGCACCATCGCTCGCGGCCTGGTGATCGACCATTGGCGTCGTGAAGAAATCGAACGCGCCTATCTCGAAACCATCGCCCACTTGCCCGAAGCCGAAACCCCGAGCGCCGAAGCCCGCGCGTTGGTGATCGAGTTGCTCGAAAGCATCGCGCGCATGCTTGAAGGCTTGCGGCCGAAAGTCCGTCAGGCATTTCTGCTGGCGCAGTGCGAAGGTTTGACGCACAAGCAGATCGCCGAACAGCTGGGCTTGTCTCTGCGTTCGGTGGAGCGTTACGTCGCCGATGCGCTGTATCACTGCTACGTGTTGCGGTACGACAGCTGATGCCTGTGGATAACCTCTCGACCGGGCGACGCGCCGAACCGCCGCAACAGGTGGTCAAACAAGCCATTCACTGGCTGCTGCGGCTGCGCAACAACCATGGCAATGCGCGCCTGAGTCGTCAATGCGAAGCGTGGCGCGCCGAACATCACGAGCATGAACTGGCGTGGCAGCGCGTGCAGTCGCTGCAGGCCGAACTGAGCCACAACCTGCGCGCCGTGCCCGGCGCACAGGTGGCGTTCAATACCCTGGAAAACAGTGCGCAGGGGCTGGGGCGGCGGCAGGCCTTGAAGCTGCTGTCCGGCGCGGTGCTGATGGGTTCCGCCGCATGGCTGGCCAAGGACACCGCCGTCTGGCAGCAGTGGCGCGCCGACTACGCTACGGCGACCGGCGAGCGTCGCGGCTTCCAGTTGCCCGACGGCACGCGGATCGAGCTGAACACGGCCAGCGCCGTGGATCTGGATTACACCGCGCAGCAGCGGCTGATCAAACTCACCCGTGGCGAAATCATCGTCACTTGCGGGAGTAATGATGAAGGCGCGGCATTCAACCGGCCGCTTCGCGTGCAAAGTCGCCATGGCACTTATGAGCCGGCCAATGCCCGCTTCATCCTGCGCCAGGAAAACGATTGCACGCGACTGAGCGTCAGTTCCGGGCGCGTCGCCATCCACAACGGCGGAGCTTCGGTTGAGGCTCTCGCCGGACAGACCTTTCTGATCGATCACCATCAGGTGCGCCCTGCACCACCACTGGATATGGACGCGGGCGCCTGGGTCGATGGTTTGATCGTGACCCGCAACATGCGCCTGGGCGATTTCCTCAATGAAGTCGGACGTTATCGTCAGGGCTTCGTGACGTGCACGCCGCAGGTGGCAGATCTGCGCCTGTCCGGTGTGTTCCGCCTGGAGGACACCGACAAGCTGCTGGCAATCCTGCCGCAGACTTTGCCGGTGCAATTGCGCTATCGCACCCGTTGGTGGGTAACGCTTGAGGCTGTGGCCTGAAATTATTTTGGCGGGTTTTCGCGACAAGTCCGGCTTGGTCAGTAAGCACTTCAACTCAGCCTTTGCGACTGCCTACGGAAACCTACAATGACTGTCCGCCTCACCTGTAAGAACTCGCTGAATTTCACTGCCGAATCGGGCCTGCTGGGGCACGCCATTCGCGCTGCCCTGCTGTCCACCGTTCTGGGCGCCGGTGTGCTGCCAGGCCTGAGCCTCGCCGCCAATGCCAGTGAAGCGAGCAGTCATCGCTACAACATCACCGCCGGCCCGCTGGGCGAAGCGCTGAACCAGTTCGCGCGTCAGGCGGGCATCACCTTGTCGATGACCCCGCAGCAAACGCAGGGGCGGCAGTCTCCGGGCGTACAGGGCGAATATTCCACCGATCAGGCGTTGAGCCATTTGCTGGGCGGCTCGGGTCTGGAAGCGGTCAGCCAAGACGGAAACAGCTACATCCTGCGTTCAATCAGCGAACCCGAGGCGCTGGCACTGCCAACCACCGACATCAAAGGTTTCGCCCTCGGTAACGCGCTGGGCAGCATGGAAGGTTACAACGCCACGCACAGCCAGATCGCTACCAAAACCAGTACCGCGCTGCTGGAAACTTCGCAAAGCGTATCGGTTGTGACCCGCGAGCAAATGGACGATCAAGGCTCACAGACCGTCTCCCAGGCGATGCGCTATACCCCCGGCGTGCTGACCAACCCTTACGGCGCAACTCATCGCTACGACTATGTGGCGATGCGCGGTTTCAACGACGGCTCGGTGGACAACATCTACCTCGACGGCCTCAAGTCGATGGGCGACAGCGGCACCTACAGCACCATGCAGGTCGATCCGTATTTCCTTGAGCGTGTGGATATTCTCAAAGGCCCGTCGTCGGTCTTGTATGGCCGCAGTTCGCCCGGTGGCCTGGTGGCGCTGACCAGCAAAAAGCCGTTGTACGAGGCCTATCATCAGGTTCAGGCCACGGTTGGCACCCAAGGCCAGCGCGGTGTCGGTTTTGACTTCAGCGGTCCGGTCGATGACGACAAACGCATTGCCTATCGTCTGACCGGTTTGACGGATCAGTCCGACACGCAGTTCGACCACAACAAGGAAAAACGCTTCGCCCTCGCACCGACCCTGAGCATCGACTTCAGCGAAGACACTTCGCTGACGCTGCAGGCGTATCTGCAGCACGATCCGGATGGCGGCTACCACGGTGGCGTGCCGGCGGATGGCACGATTCATCAGCGCAACGGCAACCGCATCTCGCCGCACTTCTTCGAGGGGGAGCCGGGGATTGACGGCTACTCGCGGGATCAGCAGTCGTTCGGCTATCAGTTCGAACATCGCTTCAACGATGTCTTCACGGCGCGGCAGAATTTCCGTTACCTCGACTCCAAGGTCAACATGGATCAGGTCTACGCCTACGGCTGGACGACGCCAACCAGCAACGAACTGAACCGCTACTACACCGGCGGCGATGAACGCCTGCATGCGTTCATCGTCGACAACATGCTGCAGGCCGAATTCTTCACCGGTGCCACCAAGCACACCGTGTTGATGGGCGCCGACTATCAACGGCGCAAAACCGTGGTCGACTGGACCAGTGGCGGCCTGGCCCCGATCAACGCGTTCAACCCGGTATACGGCAATTCGGCGATCGATATGTACGGCGATACCAGTTACCTGCGGCGCCTGGAGCAGACCGGCGTGTACCTGCAAGACCTGATCGAGATGGACCAGTGGCGCTTCTCGCTGGGTCTGCGTCAGGACTGGGTCGAGACGTCGGATGAGAACCGTATCGCCGAAGCAGGCCGTCCGGTCGGTACTGAAATCAATGACCGGCGCACCAAACTGACCGGCCGTGCTGGCGCGTTGTATCTGTTCGAGAACGGCCTGGCGCCGTACATCAGCTACTCCGAGTCGTTTAACCCGAACTCGTATGCCGACAGTGCTGGTAATCCTCTGCCTCCGACCGATGGCACACAGTGGGAAGTCGGCCTGAAGTATCAACCGCCGGGCACCGACAACCTGTTCACCGCCTCGCTGTTCCGGATCGATCAGGAAAATCTGGCGACCAAGCTGCCTCAGGAAAACTTCTACCGCGCGGTAGGCGCTGTCCGCTCGCAAGGCCTGGAGCTGGAAGCGCACATGCAGTTGACCGACAACCTGAAAGTGCTCGGCAGCTATACCTTCACCGATATCGAGTACTCGAAGTCGATGGTCAGCACTCTGAGCACGCCGACCGCCGTGATCGAGAACAAAGGCAACTCGCCGACCCAGGCGCCGCGGCATATGGCGTCGTTGTGGGCTGACTACAAGTTCGACAGCGCGGCGCTCGATGGCCTGCGTCTGGGCGGTGGTGTGCGTTATGTCGGTTACAGCTGGGCGGATGCGGAGAACACCCTGAAGGTGCCGTCCTACACACTGTTCGACGCATCGATCGGCTATGACCTGGGCAAGGTCGGTTTGAAAGGTGTCGACGTGCGTCTGAACGCGAACAACCTGACCAACGAATCCTACGTGGCCTCCTGCGCGAGTCTGAACTTCTGCTACATGGGCGAAGAGCGCAACGTCGCTGCCACGGTCAGCTACCAGTTCTAAACCTTTGCCTTGTGCATAAAAAAGCCAGCCTCTGTTTTCAGGGGCTGGCTTTGTCGTCTCTGTGGGGAACATTTCATGCGCGCATTGTTGGTGTTGTTGCATCGCTATATCGGGTTGGCGACGGCGGTGTTTTTGCTGCTGGCCGGGATCACCGGAAGCATTCTTGCGTTCAATCATGAGTTAGATGAGTGGCTGAATCCGCAGTTCTACGCGGCGTCATCTGAGGGGCAACGATTGCCTCCCGGGACCTTGGTCGACGCGGTGCAAACCTCGCATCCGAAGTTGCAGGTCTGGTACATGGAGTATCCGCAGGAGGCGGGACATACCGCCATGTTGGCGGCGGTGCCGCGCAATGATCCGGCGACCGGCAAACCGTTTGATGAGCGCAATCAGGTGTTCTATCTGGACCCGGTAAATGCCGAGCAGAAGGGCCAACGTTACTGGGGTGAATGCTGCTTTGCGCGGGAGAACTTCATTCCGTTCATTCTTGAGTTTCATTACAACCTGACGTTGCCCGGCAACTGGGGCTTGTGGTTGATGGGCCTGGTTGCCATCGCCTGGGTAATCGATTGCTTCATTGCGCTGTGGCTGACGCTTCCCCGTGGCAAACCGTTCTGGAAAAAGTGGTCGTTGGCCTGGAAGATCAAGGGCGGGCACGCTTATCGGCTCAACTTCGATCTGCATCGCGCGGGGGGATTGTGGCTGTGGTTGTTGTTGCTACCGATCGCGGTCAGCAGTGTCGCGATGAACTTGCCCAGTCAGGTCTTCAAACCGGCGGTGTCGCTGTTTTCACCAATCGAGCCGAGCGTTTATGAGACCCGAGGGCGAATGCCTCCGTCGGCGTTGGGGGTGACGCAGTTGAGTTATCAACAGGCGTACGAAAGGGCATTGCTGGAGGGGAAGAGGTTAGGACTGACAGCGGCGATCGGAGAGTTGTATTACAGCTTTGAGTACAACTTCTACGGCGCAGGATTCGGGCATCACGACACTGAAGCGCATGGCAAATCCTGGTTGTTCTTCCACGGTACTGACGGGCGATTATTAGGTCAGGAAATTGCCGGACAAGGGACGCTGGGGGAACGGTTTTACCGCTTGCAACTACCGATACATGGCGGACGGATCATCGGCTTCACCGGGCAAGTGATCATCGCGGTATTGGGGGTCCTGATCGCGGGGCTATCGGGGACTGGCGTCTACATCTGGTGGCGCAAGTGGCAGGCCAGGCGCATCAGCAAGGCTCGCAAAGCGGCCTGAGTTTTGGGAGCCCTGAAACGACAAAACCCCTGTCTGCGTTAGCAGACAGGGGTTCT
>NZ_JALMEX010000024.1:0-33115 GCF_023100605.1 Pseudomonas sp. MWU12-2020 | reverse complement strand
CGCGTTGGTCAAAGGCGCATGACCGGTCAGCGCATCGTTCGGCGCAGTGGTGGTCACGGTACCGGTGGTTTTGCCCACTTCGATAGTGATGTTCTGACCGTTGGCGAGGGTCACCACAACCGGCGAACCGGTCACTGGTGCGCCGACGGTTGCGGTGTAGGTCACGGTGCCGCCCTCGGCGACCGAGGTATCAGCGGACAGTTTGACGGTAGAAGTATCGATGGTGTCAGTGACGGTGGTCACGGCTGGAACGGTGCTCGGCACCAGGTTTTCGAAGTTGCCACCGGTAGCGGTGGAAATGGTCGCTTCGACTTTACCGGCATCTTTGTAAACGTCGTCCGCCGGAGCAGGAACGGTCACGGTGCCGGTGGTTTTGCCGGCCTCGATGGTGATCACGGCGCCGTTGCTCAACGTCACGGTAACCGGCGAACCGGCAGCGTTGGTCAGAGTCGCGGTGTAAACGATCGAGCCACCTTCGGCCACGGTGCCGGTCGCGGACAGCGACAGGTTGGTGGTGTCGACGGTATCGGTGACTGTGGTGTTGACCGGGGTCTTGTCGGCAAGGAGGTTTTCGTAGTTGCCGCCGCTCACATTGGTGATCGCGTTGGTCAGCGGGGCATGGCCGGTCAGCGCATCGTTCGGCGCAGTGGTGGTCACGGTACCGGTGGTTTTGCCCACTTCGATTGTGATGTTCTGACCGTTGGCCAGCGTCACGACCACAGGCGAACCGGTGACTGGCGCACCCACGGTAGCGGTGTAAGTGACAGTACCACCTTCAGCCGCAGACTCGGTCGCGGTCAGTTTGACCGTGGTGGTGTCGATGGTATCGGTAACGTTGGTGACCGCAGGAACGGTGCTTGGCACCAGGTTCTCGAAGTTGCCACCGGTAGCGTTGGAAATGGTCGCTTCGACTTTGCCCGCGTCTTTGTAAACGTCATCCGCCGGAGCAGGAACGGTCACGGTGCCAGAAGTTTTACCAGCCTCGATAGTGATCACTGCGCCGTTGGACAAGGTCACAGTGACTGGCGAGCCAGCCGCGTTGGTCAGGGTTGCGGTGTAAACGATCGAACCACCTTCAGCCACGGTGCCAGTGGCACTGAGCGACAGATTGGTGGTGTCGACGGTGTCGGTGACATTGGTCGAAACCGGCGTTTTATCCGCCACGAGGTTTTCGTAGTTACCGCCGCTGACGTCGGTGATGGCGTTGGTCAGCGGCGCGTGGCCGGTCAACGCATCGTTCGGCGCAGTGGTAGTCACGGTGCCAGTGGTTTTACCCACCTCAATGGTGATGTTCTGACCGTTTGCCAGGGTCACGACCACAGGCGAACCGGTGACCGGCGCACCGACAGTCGCGGTGTAGGTGACGGCGCCACCTTCTGCAGCAGACTCAGTGGCGGTCAGTTTGACCGTGGTGGTGTCGATGGTATCGGTAACGTTGGTGACTGCAGGAACAGTGCTCGGCACCAGGTTCTCGAAGTTGCCGCCGGTAGCGGTGGAAATGGTCGCTTCGACTTTACCCGCGTCTTTGTACACGTCGTCAGCCGGAGCCGGAACGGTCACGGTGCCGGTGGTTTTGCCGGCCTCGATGGTGATGACAGCGCCGTTGCTCAGCGTCACGGTCACCGGGGTTCCAGCCGGGTTGGTCAGTGTCGCGGTGTAAACAATTGAACCACCTTCAGCCACCGAGTCGCTGGCGGTCAGGTTCAGGTTGGTGGTGTCGACAGTATCCGACACCGAGGTGTTAGCCGGTGTCTTGTCGGCCACCAGGTTTTCATAGTTGCCGCCGGCAACCTTGTCGATGGCGACGCTCAACGAGCTGCCGCCCGCCAATGGGCTGTTCGGCGCGACGAAGTTCACGCTGCCGGTGGTCTCACCGACGGCGATGGTGATGGTCTGGCCGTTGGACAGGGTGACCACGACTGGCGAGCCGGTTACTGGTGCGGTCACGCTCGCGGTGTAAACCACGGTTTCGCCTTCGGCGACGTTGGCGGTGGCAGTCAGCGACACGGTGGAGGTGTCGATGGTGTCGTTGACGGTGGTCACCGCCGGGGTGTTGCTGGTCACCAGGTTTTCGAAGTCGCCACCGGTCGCGCCCTTGATGGTCGCTTCAACGGTGCCGGCGTCCTTGTAGACGTCATCCTTCGGTGCATCGACGGTCACGGTGCCGGAAGTTTTGCCGGCCTCGATGGTGATCACCGCGCCATTGCTCAACGTCACGGTCACCGGGGTGCCGGCGGCGTTGGTCAGGGTGGCGGTGTAGGTGATCTGGCCGCCTTCGTTCACCGCCGGGGTCGCGGTCAGCGACAGGTTGGTGGTGTCGACAGTGTCGGTGACGGTGGTGCTGACCGGCGTTTTGTCAGCGACGAGGTTTTCGTAGTTGCCGCCGCTGACGTTGGTGATCGAGTTGTTCAGCGGCTCGTGACCGTTCAACGCATCGTTCGGTGCGGTGGTGGTGACGGTGCCGGTGGTTTTGCCGACTTCGATGGTGATGCTCTGGCCGTTCGCCAGGGTCACGACCACAGGTGAGCCGGTTACCGGAGCGCCGACGGTGGCGGTGTAAGTGACGGTGCCGCCCTCTGCGACCGAGGTATCGGCCGTCAGTTTGACGGTAGAAGTATCGATGGTGTCGGTGACTTCGGTCACGGCCGGAACGGTGCTTGGCACCAGGTTCTCGAAATTGCCGCCTGCAGCATCCTTGATCGTGACTTCGACTTTGCCGGCGTCTTTGTAGACGTCATCGGCAGGGGCCGGAACAGTCACGGTGCCGGTGGTTTTGCCGGCTTCGATGGTGATCACCGAGCCATTGCTCAGGGTCACGGTCACCGGAGTACCGGCCGGGTTGGTCAGGGTCGCGGTATAGACGATCGAACCGCCCTCAGCCACGGTGCCGGTCGCAGTCAGCGACAGGTTGGTGGTGTCGATGGTGTCGGTGACGGTGGTCGAAACCGGGGTTTTATCGGCGACCAGATTCTCGTAATTGCCGCCGGTTACGCCGGTGATCGAGTTGGTCAGCGGTGCATGACCGTTCAAGGCATCGTTCGGTGCGGTGGTGGTGACGGTGCCGGTGGTTTTGCCGACTTCGATGGTGATGTTCTGACCATTGGCCAGGGTCACCACGACTGGCGAACCGGTCACTGGAGCGCCAACGGTAGCGGTGTAGGTGACGGTGTCACCTTCAGCAGCGGACTCGGTCGCGGTCAGTTTGACCGAGGTGGTATCGATAGTGTCGGTGACTTCGGTTACGGCTGGAACGGTGCTCGGCACCAGATTCTCGAAATTGCCGCCCGCAGCATCCTTGATTGTGACTTCGACTTTGCCGGCGTCTTTGTAGACGTCATCGGCAGGGGCTGGAACGGTCACGGTGCCGATGGTTTTGCCGGCTTCGATGGTGATGACGGAGCCGTTGCTCAGGGTCACGGTTACCGGAGTGCCCGCCGGATTGGTCAGGGTTGCGGTGTAGACGATCGAACCGCCTTCAGCGACGGAACCTGTTGCGCTCAACGTCAGGTTAGTGGTGTCGATGGTGTCGGTGACGGTGGTCGAAACCGGGGTCTTGTCGGCGACGAGGTTTTCGTAGTTGCCGCCGCTGACGTCGGTGATCGAGTTGCTCAGCGGCTCGTGACCATTCAACGCATCGTTCGGCGCGGTGGTGGTGACGGTGCCGGTGGTTTTGCCGACTTCGATGGTGATGGTCTGGCCGTTCGCCAGAGTCACGACCACAGGCGAGCCGGTGACCGGCGCGCCAACTGTAGCGGTGTAAGTGACAGTGCCGCCTTCAGCGACCGAGGTATCGGCGCTCAGCTTCACGGTTGACGTATCGATGGTGTCAGTAACTTCAGTCACCGCCGGAACGGTGCTCGGAACGAGGTTCTCGAAGTTGCCGCCGGACGCATCCTTGATGGTCACTTCAACCTTGCCGGCATCTTTGTAGACGTCATCGGCTGGAGCTGGAACGGTCACGGTGCCAGTGGTTTTGCCGGCTTCAATGGTGATCACCGAGCCGTTGCTCAAGGTCACGGTCACCGGGGTGCCAGCCGGATTGGTCAGGGTCGCGGTGTAAACGATCGAACCGCCTTCAGCCACGGTGCCGGTCGCAGTCAGCGACAGGTTGGTGGTGTCGACGGTGTCGGTCACGGTGGTGCTGACCGGAGTCTTGTCGGCAACGAGGTTTTCGTAGTTGCCGCCGCTCACGTCAGTGATCGCGTTGGTCAGTGGTTCATGACCGTTCAAGGCATCGTTCGGCGCGGTGGTGGTCACGGTGCCAGTGGTTTTGCCCACTTCGATAGTGATGGTCTGGCCGTTGGCCAGGGTCACAACAACCGGCGAACCAGTCACAGGCGCACCAACCGTAGCGGTGTAAGTGACGGTGCCGCCTTCGGCCACCGAGGTATCGGCGGTCAATTTGACGGTCGAAGTATCGATGGTGTCAGTTACTTCGGTGACAGCCGGAACAGTGCTCGGTACGAGGTTTTCGAAGTTACCGCCGGTGGTACCGGTGATGCTGACTTCGACTTTGCCGGCGTCTTTATAGACGTCATCGGCAGGTGCTGGAACCGTTACGGTGCCAGTAGTTTTGCCGGCTTCAATGGTGATCACCGAGCCGTTGCTCAAGGTCACGGTCACCGGAGTGCCAGTCGGATTGGTCAGGGTCGCGGTGTAAACGATCGAACCGCCTTCAGCCACGGTGCCGGTCGCAGTCAGCGACAGGTTGGTGGTGTCGACGGTGTCGGTGACGGTGGTGCTGACCGGGGTTTTGTCGGCGACGAGATTTTCGTAGTTGCCGCCGCTCACGTCAGTGATCGCGTTGGTCAGTGGTTCATGACCGTTCAAGGCATCGTTCGGCGCGGTGGTGGTCACGGTGCCGGTGGTTTTGCCGACTTCGATGGTGATGGTCTGGCCGTTCGCCAGAGTCACGGTCACTGGCGAGCCGGTGACAGGCGCGCCCACTGTGGCGGTATAAGTGACGGTCCCGCCCTCGGCCACCGAGGTATCGGCGGTCAATTTGACGGTCGAAGTGTCGATGGTATCGGTCACTTCGGTCACGGCAGGAACGGTGCTCGGCACCAGGTTTTCGAAGTTACCGCCGGTGGTACCGGTGATGCTGACTTCGACTTTGCCGGCGTCTTTATAGACGTCATCGGCAGGCGCCGGAACAGTCACGGTGCCAGTGGTTTTGCCGGCTTCGATGGTGATGACGGAGCCGTTGCTCAACGTCACGGTTACCGGAGTGCCAGCCGGATTGGTCAGGGTCGCGGTGTAGACGATCGAACCGCCTTCAGTGACGGAGCCAGTGGCGCTCAACGTCAGGTTGGTGGTGTCAACAGTGTCGGTTACGGTGGTGCTGACCGGGGTTTTGTCCGCTACGAGGTTTTCGTAGTTGCCACCGGTCACGCCGGTGATCGAGTTGCTCAGCGGTGCCTGACCATTCAGAGCATCGTTCGGTGCGGTCGTGGTCACGGTGCCAGTGGTTTTACCCACTTCGATGGTGATGGACTGACCGTTGGCCAGAGTCACGACAACCGGCGAGCCAGTCACAGGCGCACCAACGGTCGCGGTGTAAGTGACGGTGCCGCCCTCGGCGACCGAGGTGTCAGCGGACAGTTTGACCGTCGAGGTGTCGATGGTGTCGGTCACTTCGGTGACTGCAGGGACAGTGCTTGGTACCAGATTTTCGAAGTTGCCGCCGGTTGCACCGTTGATGGTGACTTCGACTTTGCCGGCATCTTTGTAGACGTCATCGGCAGGCGCTGGGACCGTCACGGTACCGGTCGTTTTGCCGGCTTCGATGGTGATCACGGCGCCGTTGCTCAAAGTCACGGTGACCGGGGAGCCGGCAGCATTGGTCAACGTCGCGGTGTAAACGATCGAACCGCCCTCAGCCACGGTACCGGTCGCGCTCAGCGACAGGTTGGTGGTGTCGACGGTATCGGTAACGGTGGTCGAAACCGGAGTTTTGTCGGCGACGAGGTTCTCGTAGTTACCGCCACTGACATTGGTGATGGCGTTGGTCAACGGTGGGTTGCCGGTCAGCGCATCGTTCGGCGCGGTGGTGGTCACGGTGCCGGTGGTCTTGCCGACCTCAATGGTGATGGTCTGGCCGTTCGCCAAGGTCACAACAACCGGCGAACCGGTTACCGGGGCGCCGACGGTGGCGGTGTAGGTGACGGTGCCGCCTTCAGCCACCGAGGTATCGGCCGTGAGTTTCACGGTCGAGGTGTCGATGGTATCGGTGACTTCGGTCACGGCCGGAACGGTGCTCGGCACCAGGTTCTCGAAATTGCCACCTGTGGTGCCAGTGATGCTGACTTCGACTTTGCCGGCGTCTTTGTAGACGTCGTCCGCAGGCGCCGGAACGGTCACAGTGCCGGTGGTTTTGCCAGCCTCGATGGTGATGACGGAGCCATTGCTCAACGTCACGGTCACCGGGGTACCGGCCGGGTTGGTCAGGGTCGCGGTGTAAACGATCGAGCCGCCTTCAGCGACGGTGCCGGTGGCACTCAGCGACAGATTGGTGGTGTCGATGGAGTCGGTAACGGTTGTGGTCGCTGGCGTCGTGCTCGGCACCAGGTTTTCGAAGTTGCCGCCGGTAGCACCGGTGATGGTGGTGCTGATGGTGCCGCCGTTGTTGTAGACGTCGTTCGGCGGTGTCGGCACGTTGACGGTGCCCGTGGTCTTGCCGGCTTCGATGGTGATGGTCGAACCGTTGGACAGCGTCACGGTAACCGGTGTCTGCGCCGGGTTGGTCAGGGTCGCGGTGTAGGTGATCTGGCCGCCTTCAACCACGCTGCCGGTGGCTGTCAGGGTCAGGTTGGTGGTGTCGATCGAGTCGGTGATAGTGGTCACCGCCGGCGTCGGATTCGGCACCAGGTTTTCGAAGTTGCCGCCGGTAGCACCGGTGATGGTGGTGGTGACGGTGCTGCCATTGTTATAGACGTCGTTCGGCGGTGTCGGCACGTTGACGGTGCCCGTGGTCTTGCCGGCTTCGATGGTGATGGTCGAACCGTTGGACAGCGTCACGGTAACCGGCGTCTGCGCCGGATTGGTCAGGGTCGCGGTGTAGGTGATCTGGCCACCTTCGGTGACGCTGTTGCCCGCCGTCAGAGTAACGGTGGTGGTGTCGATGGTGTCGGTGACCTGGGTCACGGCCGGAGTAGTCGGCACGGTGACGGTAATGCCGTTGCCACCGGTGGTGCCGGTGACGGTCACGTTGATCTGGGTCGGGTCGTTGTAGACGGTGTCGTTCGGTGCCAGCGGCACGTTGACGGTACCGGTGGTGGAACCGGCCGGAATCACGATCACCGAGCCGTTGGACAGGGTGATGGTCAGGTCGGTCAGCGGTGCCTGGGTCAGGGTCGCGGTGTACACCAGCACGCCGCCGGCTTCGGTGATGGTCGGTGTGGCGCTAAGGCTCAGGGTCGACTCACGCAGAGCGTTGGTGGTGCTGTCGGTGGTCTGCCCACCGGTGATGTTCTGTGCCGCTTGAGCACCGGAGTTGATGCCCGCGGTCGGGAAGCCGATGGTCGGATCGACGCGGCCAGCGGTGGCGTCGAGCATCACGAAGCTATGGCCACCACCGGCAGCACCACCTGTCCCCGCAGCGCTCGGGCCGGCAGCGGTGGCTTCCAGATCGGTGGTCGGGTCGGCGCCGGCAGCGATAGCCTGCTGCAGTTCTGCTACAGACGGCGCGGCCTGCGCGGTGGCTTCGGCCAGGTCAGTGCTGGAGTCGGGCGCGTTGGCGCTCCACTGAGTCTCGCGGCCCAGGTCCAGAGTGCGGCCATCGGCCAGTTCCAGCGACACGGCGCCGGAGAGGCCGGTATCGATCTGGTCGCCGACGAACAGGCGATCGCCTTCAACGAGCACGCGGCGTACACCCTCGGGGGAGACCACGAATACCTGACCGACAATGCTTTTGACGATGGCAACAACACTGCTCATTGAAGACTCTCCGGGTGTCACGTTCAGTTGACTTCCATAGCCTGATGGCTTCGGCGCCGATTCAGTCTGGACGTACTTTTAAAATTTGCTAATCAAGTTTGACGCTGCTCTGTGTCAATAATTTGGCTAGATTCTTTCGCTATTAACTTTATGCCAAACTATTGACCTTCTGGGTGCCATCCTAAACAATCGCCCCACTAATGTCACATTGATATTTCCGCGGCGACCTGTCCCTCAGCGTGTGATCCAGTTCCTATTTTGAACTTTCCGACATACGGTCATTCCGGTTGCCAATTATTCGACGCAGCAGCACGTTTTGCTGTGATTCAAGACAAGAAGTCCTGGGAAATCTTTACCATGCGTTTGCACTTGTTCAAGGCTCTACCGTTCGCTCTCGCCGCCTCTTTCGTCCAGGCACAATCCTTACCGGAAGCCATGCAACAGGCACTGGATGTCCATCCGGAAATCCAGGCAGGGGTCAACAGTCGTTTGGCCGCGGATTATCAATTAAAGGCTGCAAAAGGTGGATACCTGCCCAAAGTTGATCTGCTGGGCGGGTATGGCCGTGAGGGCACCGACAGCGTGACCACGCGGGCCAACGGTGGTGGCAATCACTGGGAAACCCTGAACCGCGGCGAGTCAAGTTTACGTCTCTCGCAAATGGTTTTTGACGGTTTTGCAACGTCCAGCGAAGTCGGGCGTCAACAAGCCACCGTCAACTCCCGCGCCTACTCCCTGCTGGGCACTTCCGAGCGCACCGCGCTGACCGTCGCCCAGGTGTACCTGGACGTGCTGACCCGCCGCGAATTCGTGCGCCTGGCCGAGGAAAACCTCAAGAGCCACCAGCGTATCTACGACCAGATCCAGTTGCGTACCCAGCGCGGCGTTGGCAGCGGCGCCGACCTTGATCAAGCCGAAGCGCGGATGGCCCAGGCGCGCAACAACCTGATCACCGAACAGACCAACCTCGCCGACTCCGAGACCAACTTCCTCAGCGCTGTCGGCCAGATGCCTGACCAGCTGGAGCGTCCGGCGCCGTTCATGGCGATGATGCCGGTCAACCTCAATGAAGCACGCCAGCAAATGCTGGAAAACAGCCCGATCCTGCGTTCGGCCGAGTCCGATATCGCCGCTGCCGAGAAGCAGTACGAAACCGCCAAGTCGACCTTCTACCCACGTTTCGACGCCGAGCTGGGTCGCACTGCCGACAACGATCTCGACGGTCAGAACGGCCACAACAACGAGTGGCAGGCGATGCTGCGCATGCGCTTCAACCTGTACTCCGGTGGCAGCAACAAGGCCGATCTGGAATCCAAGTCGTACCTGTCGAACCAGGCGCTGGACATCCGCAACAACGCCCTGCGTCAGTTGAACGAAGAACTGGGCCTGGCCTGGAACGCCCTGAACAACGCCAATGCGCAAGTGCCGATTGCTCAGCAGTACGTTGATCACAGCACCGCCGTGCGCACTGCCTACCAGCGTCAGTTCAGCCTCGGTGAGCGGACCCTGCTCGATTTGCTCGACAGCGAAAACGAGTTGTTCACCGCTTCGCGGCGTCTGGCTGAAATCAAAAACATTCAGTTATTTACTCAATACCGAATCAAGGCGACCATGGGCGAATTGCTCAAAAGCCAGGGAGTGGTCGCACCATTGGCATCCGTTGTGCAGAACGACGTGAAGCCCAAGGTTCAGCTGCCCGGGATGAACTGAGTTATCCCTTTTCAACTGTTAAAGAGTGTCGAGCGTGGAATCAGAAGTCAGTCGAGTTCATCTCAGTCATGATCCACGCGCGTTGCACGACGATCCGTTGCTGGATGGTCTGCTCGCCCTTTGCATGCTGCACCAGAAGCCCGCCAGCGCGGCGATGCTGACCACCGGCCTGCCGTTGCCCAAACAACGCCTGAGTGTCGAGCTGCTGCCGCGTGCGGCGGCTCGCGCCGGGCTGCAGGGCCGGGTGCTGCAACGCAAGCTGGAAGAGATTCCGGCGATTGCCATGCCGGCGTTGTTGCTGCTCAAGGATGGCCGCAGTGCTGTCCTGCTCGGCTGGCAAGGCGAAAACGAAGCACGGGTGCTGCTCAGCGAAAGTGATGGCGGCGAATCGGTGGTCAGCCGCGAACTGCTGGCCGACGACTACACCGGCAAAGTGTTTTTCGCCCAGCCGCAGCACAAATTCGACGTCAATCACGGCACGCTGATCCCGCGTGCGCGCTCGTGGTTTCGCGACACCCTCAAGCGTTCGCGCTGGTTGTATGCGGATGCGATCGCCGCGAGTTTCCTGATCAACATCATCGCCATGGCCGCGCCGCTGTTCGTGATGAACGTCTACGACCGAGTGGTGCCGAACCAGGCCGAAGCGACCCTCTGGGTGCTGGCGCTGGGCATCACTGGTGCCTACATTTTCGACCTGATTCTCAAGAGCCTGCGCAGCCTGTGCCTGGATCTGGCCGGCAAGAAAACCGACCTGATCATCTCCGCGACGTTGTTCGAGCGTATCGTCGGCATGGCCATGAAGTACCGCCCGGCGCGGGTCGGCAGCTTCGCCCAGAACATCCATGAGTTTCAGAGCCTGCGCGACTTCCTCGCCTCGCTGACGCTGACCAGTCTGATCGATCTGCCGTTCACCATTCTGATCTTCATCGTCATCGCCATTCTCGGCGGGCATCTGGTGTGGATTCCGGTGCTGGCGTTCCCGATTGCCCTGTTGATCGGCTACGCGTTGCAGAAGCCGCTGGTCGCGACCATGGAGCGCACCATGGCCCTCGGCGCCGAGCGTCAGTCGAGCCTGATCGAAACCCTCGCCGGCCTCGATGCGGTCAAGGTCAACAACGCCGAAAGCGAGCGTCAGTACCAGTGGGAACAGACCATCGGCACCCTCAGCCGCCTCGAACTGCGGGTGAAAATGCTCTCCGGTCTGGCGATGAACATCACCTTGCTGATCCAGCAACTGGCCGGGGTGATCATGATCGTCTTCGGCGTGTACCAGATCATTGCCGGCAACCTGAGCATGGGCGGTCTGATTGCCTGCTACATGCTCAGCGGCCGCGCGCTCAGCCCGCTGGCGTCGCTGTCCGGTCTGTTGACCCGCTACCAGCAGGCGCGGGTGACCATGACTTCCGTCGACCAGATGATGGAGCTGCCGCAGGAACGCAATTTCGAAGAACGTCCGCTGAGCCGCAAGGTGCTGCAGGGCGCGATCGAGTGCCGTCATCTGAACTTCACCTATCCGGAACAACAGAACCCGGCGTTGAAGAACATCAACCTGGTGATTCGTCCCGGCGAGAAGATCGGCATCATCGGCCGCAGCGGTTCGGGCAAGAGTTCGCTGGCGAAACTGCTGGTGGGCCTGTATCAGCCGGACGACGGCGCGTTGCTGGTGGACGGCGTGGACATCCGCCAGATCGACGTCAGCGAGTTGCGCTACAACATCGGCTACGTGCCGCAGGACATCCAGCTGCTGGCCGGCACCCTGCGTGACAACCTGGTCTCCGGCGCGCGCTATGTAGAGGACGAACTGGTGCTGCAAGCCGCTGAACTGGCCGGCGTCCACGAATTCGCCCGCCTGCATCCGCAAGGCTACGAGCTGCAAGTCGGCGAGCGCGGGCAGAACCTGTCCGGCGGCCAGAGGCAGAACGTTGCACTGGCCCGGGCGCTGCTGCTCAACCCGCCGATCCTGCTGCTCGACGAACCGACCAGCGCCATGGACAACACCGGCGAAGAACGCCTCAAGCAACGTCTGGCTGCCGTGGTTGAAAACAAGACCGTGGTGCTGGTGACGCACCGGGCCTCGCTGCTGTCGCTGGTCGACCGCCTGCTGGTGGTCGACCGTGGACAGATTCTCGCCGATGGCCCGAAAGCCGCCGTGATGGAAGCGTTGAAGAAGGGGCAGATCAGTGTTGCTTAAGTCGGGTGTCAAAGAGTCGATCCGTCGCTACTTCAAGGGTTCTGCCTCGCTGCAGGGCCAGCCGCTGCCCGAGGTCAACAAGGCGCTGATCGAGGACGCCCCGCGCGTCGTGCGCCTGACTATCTGGGCAATCATCGGCTTCTTCCTGTTCCTGCTGCTGTGGGCCAACTTCGCCGTGATCGACGAAGTGACCAAGGGCGACGGCAAAGCGATTCCATCGTCGAAGATCCAGAAAATCCAGAACCTTGAGGGCGGGATTGTCTCGGAAATGTTCGTCAAGGAAGGTCAGATCGTCGAGGCCGGTGCGCCACTGATTCGCCTCGACGACACGCGGTTTGCTTCCAACGTCGGCGAAACCGAGGCTGATCGCCTGTCGATGCTGCTGCGCGTCGAACGCCTGAGCGCCGAGGTCGATGACCGTCCGCTGAATTTCCCGGACGACGTGCTCAAAGCCGTACCGGGTCAGGCGAAAAGCGAAGAATCGTTGTACATCAGCCGTCGCCAGCAATTGCACGACGAGATTGGCGGTTTGCAGGAGCAACTGATTCAGCGTCAGCAAGAGCTGCGCGAATTCACCTCCAAGCAGGCGCAATATCGCCAGCAACTGGGCCTGCAACGCCAGGAAATCAACATGTCCGAGCCGCTGGTGGCGCAGGGCGCGGTGTCGCCGGTGGAAGTGCTGCGACTCAAGCGTGCCGAAGTCGAGACACGTGGTCAGCTCGACGCCACCACGCTGGCGATTCCGCGCGCCGAATCGGCCATCAAGGAAGTACAACGCAAGATTGACGAGACGCGCGGCAAATTCCGCAGCGATGCGCTGACCCAGCTCAACGAAGCCCGTACCGACCTGAACAAGGCCCAGGCCACCGGCAAGGCCCTGGAAGACCGGGTCAGCCGGACGCTGGTCACCTCGCCGGTACGCGGGATCGTCAACAAGTTGCTGGTCAACACCATCGGCGGCGTGATCCAGCCGGGCAGCGACATGGTGGAAATCGTGCCGCTGGATGACACCTTGCTGGTCGAAGCCAAGATCCGTCCGCAGGACATTGCTTTCCTGCATCCGGGCCAGGAAGCGATCGTCAAATTCACCGCGTACGACTACACCATTTATGGCGGGCTGAAAGCCAAACTGGAGCAGATCGGTGCCGACACCATCACCGACGAAGACAAGAAAACCACCTACTACATCATCAAGGTGCGCACCGAGCGCAGCCACTTGGGTACTGATGAAAAACCGCTGCTGATCATCCCGGGGATGGTGGCGTCGGTGGATATCATCACCGGCAAGAAGTCGGTGCTGAGTTATTTGCTCAAGCCGATCATCCGGGCGCGGGCCGAGGCGTTGCACGAGCGGTAGGTCTTCAGCGCGGCACATGGCCCCTTCGCGAGCAAGCCCGCTCCCACATTTGATCTTCAGTGGACACAAGTTCTGTGTTCGACCGAGATCCACTGTGGGAGCAGGCTTGCTCGCGAAGGGGCCAGCAAAATCACCATGCCCTGTCAGTAACTGACACAAATCGTCATTCACCATCCAGTCCATTCCTCACCATCCGCCATATCGTTATTCATTAACGGTATTTAATTTCCCGTTCTTATAGCTTTAAAGTCAGCCACCTGCGTACCTGCCGACCAATCGGCGCGCCGCACGACCTGAACCAACACGCAATCCAGCGTGAGTTTCTGATCGACGTGCGCGCCTGTGAGCGCGCCGTGCGTGGGAGATTGAAAGATGTCCGCAGCTACTGCCACCCCAAGCGCCGCGACTGCCGCGCCGCAAAGCTTTGAAATTCGCCCGTTCAGCGGTGCCGTCGGTGCCGAGATCATCGGCCTGGACCTGACCCGGCCGGTCAATGACCAGGACTTCGCCCGCATTCATCGTGCGCACCTGGATCACCACGTTGTGGTGTTCCGCGACCAGCGCATCACCCCGCAACAGCAGATCGATTTCAGCCGCCGCTTCGGCGTGTTGCAGATTCACGTGCTCAAGCAGTTCCTGCTGGCCAATCACCCGGAAATTCTCATCGTTTCCAACATCGTCGAGAACGGCCAGAACATCGGCCTCGGCGACGCCGGCAAGTTCTGGCACTCCGACCTTTCCTATAAAGAACTGCCGAGTCTCGGCTCGATGCTGCACGCGCAGGAACTGCCCTCCGAGGGCGGCGACACGCTGTTCGCCGACATGCACAAAGCCTGGGACAACCTGCCGCAAGCGCTGCGCAAAGCCGTGGAAGGGCGCTCGGCAGCGCACTCCTATACGGCGCGTTACAGCGAGACCAAATTCGAAGGCAACTGGCGCCCGACCCTGACCCCGGAGCAACTGGCGCAGGTCGCCGAAGTGGTGCACCCGATCGTTCGCACCCATCCGGAAAACGGCCGCAAGGCGTTGTTCGTCAGCGAAGGCTTCACCACCCGTATCGTCGGTCTGCCGGAGGACGAGAGCCAGCACCTGCTGGCCGAGCTCTACGCCCACAGCGTGCTGCCGCAAAACATCTACCGCCATCAGTGGCAGCCCCACGACATGGTGTTCTGGGACAACCGTTCGCTGATCCACCTCGCCGCCGGCTGCCCTGCGCACCTGCGCCGCAAGCTGTATCGCACGACCATTCAGGGCGACGCGCCTTTCTGATTTGCCGGAGATTCGATCATGTCCAAACGTCTTCCATTTGCACCGCTGGCGGCGGCCATTGGCCTCGGTTTCAGCCTGATCGCCGGCAGCCTGGTGGCGCCGACCGTGGCCCACGCCGAAGGTGAAATCCGCATCGCCGAACAGTTCGGGATTGTCTATTTATTGCTCAACGTGGTGCGCGATCAGGGCCTGATCGAGAAGTACGGCAAGCAGGAAGGCCTCGACATCAAGGTCGACTGGACGCAGCTCTCGGGCGGCGCCGCGGTCAACGATGCGCTGCTGTCCGGCTCCATCGACATTGCCGGTGCCGGCGTCGGCCCGCTGCTGACCATCTGGGATCGCACCCACGGCAAGCAGAACGTCAAGGCCGTGGCCTCGCTCGGCAACTTCCCGTACTACCTGGTCAGCAACAATCCCAAGGTCAAAACCATTGCCGACTTCACCGAGAAGGACCGCATTGCGGTGCCGGCGGTGGGTGTTTCGGTGCAGTCGCGCTTCCTCCAATACGCGGCGGCCAAGCAGTGGGGGGACAAGGAATTCAATCGCCTCGACAAGTACACCATCGCCGTCCCGCACCCGGACGCGACCGCAGCGTTGATCGCTGGCGGCACCGAACTGACCGGGCATTTCTCCAACCCGCCGTTCCAGGATCAGGCGCTGCAGAACCCGAACGTGCACGTGGTGCTCAACTCCTACGACATCCTCGGCCCGAACTCGCCGACGGTGCTGTTCGCCACCGAGAAATTCCGCAACGACAATCCGAAAACCTACAAAGCCTTCGTCGAGGCGCTGACCGAAGCCGCGCAATTTGCGCAGAACGATAAGGGCGCGGCGGCGGACACGTATATTCGCGTGACCAAGGCCAAGATCGACCGTGCCGAGTTGCTGAAAATCATCGACAACCCGCAATTCGAATTCAGCGTCACGCCGAAAAATACTTATCCACTGGCCGAATTCCTCTACCGCGTCGGTGCGATCAAAAACAAACCGGAATCGTGGAAGGACTACTTCTTCCAGGACGCCAAACCGCTGCAAGGGAGCTGATCGAGATGAACGCCCCCTTGCAAGGCCACGCGGCCAGCAACCCGATCGCCAGCAGCCAGGCGCTGCTGGCGGTTGACCAAGTCAGCCTTGAATACCGCACCCCGCAACGGGTGGTACGCGCCACCCATCAGGTCAGTTTCGAAATCGATCCGGCGGACCGCTTCGTCCTGCTCGGCCCGTCCGGCTGCGGCAAATCCACCTTGCTCAAAGCGGTCGCCGGGTTCATTGCGCCGTGCGAAGGCGAGATCCGCCTGCAAGGCCAGCGCGTCGACGCGCCGGGGCCGGACCGGATCGTGGTGTTTCAGGAATTCGATCAACTGCCGCCGTGGAAAACCGTGAAACAGAACGTAATGTTTCCGCTGCTGGCCTCGCGCACGCTGAAGAAAAAGGAGGCCGAAGAACGCGCGCTGCACTATCTGGAAAAAGTCGGTCTGGGGGCGTTTGCCGATGCCTATCCGCACACCCTGTCCGGCGGCATGAAGGCGCGGGTGGCGATTGCCCGGGCGCTGGCGATGCAGCCGAAAATCCTCTTGATGGACGAGCCGTTCGCCGCGCTGGACGCGTTGACCCGGCGCAAGATGCAGGAAGAATTGCTGCTGCTCTGGGAAGAGGTGCGCTTCACTTTGCTGTTCGTCACCCACTCGATCGAAGAGGCGCTGGTGGTCGGCAATCGCATCCTGCTGCTGTCGCCACATCCGGGGCGGGTGCGCGCTGAAGTGCACAGCCATCAATACGATCTGCAAAGCCTCGGCGGCGTGGCGTTTCAGGAGTCGGCGCGGCGCATTCACCGTTTGCTGTTCGATGAAGGCCAGTCGCCGGAAACCGAGCGCGAGCACGATTTCAACGACATTCGTATCGCTTATTGAGCGTTCTGGAGGATTGCCCGATGAGCCAACCATCGTCTGTACGACAAGAGTTTGAAACCGTCCTTGAACCATTGACCAGCGTACCGCTCGAGCGCGAATTGCCTCTAAGCCAACGCCTGTGGCAACAGGGCTGGTTGCGTAAGAGTGTGATCCTGATTCTGCTGGCGGTTCTCTGGGAAGTCATCGCCCGGGTGCAGAACAACGACTTGCTGCTGCCGAGTTTTCTGCAGACCAGTCATGCGCTGTATGACGGCCTGCTCAGCGGCGAGTTGCTGGGCAAGGTGTGGATATCGTTGGTAGTGCTGATCAAGGGTTACCTGATCGGCATCGCGCTGGCGTTTGCCCTGACCACGCTGGCGGTGTCGACGCAGTTTGGTCGCGACCTGCTGAGCACCCTGACCTCGATGTTCAACCCGCTGCCGGCGATTGCCTTGCTGCCGCTGGCCTTGCTCTGGTTCGGGCTGGGGCAGAACAGCCTGATTTTCGTGCTGGTGCATTCGGTGTTGTGGGCGCTGGCACTGAACACCTACGCCGGCTTTCTCGGCGTCTCGGAAACCCTGCGCATGGCCGGGCGCAATTACGGGCTGAAGGGCATGCGTTTTGTGTTGTTCATTCTGATTCCGGCAGCGCTGCCGTCGATTCTCGCCGGGTTGAAAATCGGCTGGGCGTTTGCCTGGCGCACGCTGATCGCCGCCGAACTGGTGTTCGGCGCCACCAGCGGCAAGGGCGGGTTGGGCTGGTACATCTTCCAGAACCGCAACGAGCTGTACACCGACAAGGTGTTCGCCGGGTTGGCGGTGGTGATCCTGATCGGGTTGCTGGTGGAGAATCTGGTGTTCGATACGCTGGAGCGGGTGACGGTGAAGCGCTGGGGCATGCAGCGGTAATTTGTGTTGTTCCCGCTGGCCCCTTCGCGAGCAAGCCCGCTCCCACATTTTGGAATGCGTTTCTCCTGTGGGAGCGGGCTTGCTCGCGAAGGCGTCGGTTCATGCGCCACCGGTTTCAAGGATGTTTGCTAGCATTGCACCCAGATCAATCCAGATCAGTAACGAGTGCTCTGCATGCAACTCCCGGACATGAACCTTCTGGTCGCCCTCGACGCCTTGCTCGACGAGGGCAGTGTGGTTGGCGCCGCGCGGCGGATGAACCTCAGTCCCGCTGCCATGAGCCGCACGCTGACGCGAATCCGCGAGGCCATCGGCGATCCGATCCTGGTACGCGCCGGTCGCGGCCTGGTGCCAACCCCCAAGGCGCTGGAGCTGCGTGAGCAAGTGCGCGATGTGGTCGAGCAGGCGGCGCTGCTGTTTCGCTCCGCCGACAGCGTGGATCTGGGCACGTTGCGCCGGCGCTTCAGCATCCGCGCCAACGACTTTTTCATCGGCGTATATGGCGGCAAGCTGTTCGATACCCTTGACCAGCAGGCGCCGCACTGCGAGTTGCGCTTCGTCCCCGAGGGCGATGGTGACGACGAAGCGCTGCGCGAAGGACGGATTGATCTGAGTGTCAGCAATACCCGTCCGGTGTCCCCGGAGGTCAAAGTACAGAACCTGTTTTCCACGCATTTCGTCGGTCTGGTGCGGGAAGATCATCCGTTGCTCGACGGCGAGATCACCGCCGAGCGTTATGCCGGTTACTCGCATATCAGCATGTCGCGCCGTGGCATTGCTCGTGGCCCCATCGACACCGCGCTGAATGCACTGGGCCTGGAGCGGCGGGTGGCGGTGATCGCGCCGAGTTTCCACGCGGCGATGTTTGCCTTGCCGGATTCCGACCTGATCTTGCCGGTGCCCAAGGAAGCATTGCTCAGCGTGCGCCGATTGGGCCTGAAGCTGCGCTCGTTCAATCTGCCGATTCCGTTGCCGACGCTGATGCTGACCCAGGCCTGGCATCCGCGCTTCGACAAGGACCCGGCGCACCGCTGGCTGCGCGAAACGCTCAAGGCGTGTTGTGACGAAACCTGGCTGGCCGCACAGCCCTGACACCGAATCAATGTAGGAGGGGGCTTGCTCCCGAAGGCGTCGTGTCAGGCAATGCATAGGTTGAATGACCCACCGCTTTCGCGAGCAAGCCCGCTCCCACATTGGATATTCATTGCTGCACTGAGCGCACTTATAACCTGCCAATAAGTCAATTTTCGTCAGCAGTAAGCCTTACTAAAATGCTCCGGTATTTTTCCTCCGGAGTTTGAATCCATGACATCCCTGTCGGTCCCGGCGCCCCTCGCTGCGGCCAGTCCGGCGACGGCGGCCGCGCCACCGGTATTCGGGGCGCGGATCATCACGGGCCTAGTCGGCGTGCTGCTGGCGGTGCTGGTCTCGGGCCTCAACGAGATGGTGACCAAGGTCGCGCTGGCCGACATCCGTGGCGCGCTGCACATCGGTTACGACGAAGGCACGTGGCTGGTTGCCTGCTACACCGCGACCTCGGTCGCCGCGATGGCATTCGCCCCTTGGTGCTCGGTGACCTTTTCGCTGCGCCGTTTCACCCTCTGCATGATCAGCGTCTTTACCCTGCTCGGCGTGCTGTGCCCATTCGCCCCGAATTACGAAAGCCTGCTGCTGATGCGCACCCTGCAAGGTCTGGCTGGCGGCGCGTTGCCGCCGATGCTGATGACCGTCGCCCTGCGTTTTCTGCCGGCCAACTTCAAGCTCTATGGTTTGGCCGGTTATGCGTTGACGGCGACGTTCGGCCCGGGCCTCGGCACGCCGCTGGCCGGACTGTGGAGCGAGTACGTCGGCTGGCAATGGACGTTCTGGCAAATCATCGTGCCGTGCCTGATCGCCATGGCGATGGTCGCTTGGGGGATTCCGCAGGATCCGCTGCGCCTGGAACGTCTCAAGACATTCAACTGGAAAGGCCTGCTGCTGGGCTTTCCGGCGATCTGCATGCTGGTGATCGGCTTGCTGCAAGGCAATCGGCTGGACTGGTTCGAGTCGAGCCTGATCTGCGGTTTGCTCGGCGCCGGCTCGCTGTTGCTGGTGGCGTTTCTGATCAATGAGTGGTCGCAGCCGATTCCGTTCTTCAAGTTGCAGATGCTCGGCATCCGCAACCTGGCGTTCGCCCTGATGACCCTGGCCGGGGTGCTGGTGGTGTTGCAGGCAGTGGTGCTGATTCCATCGAGCTATCTGGCGCAGGTCCAGGGTTATCGCCCGGTGCAGACCGCGCCGATCATGCTGATCGCCGCGTTGCCGCAACTGATCGCGCTGCCGCTGGTGGCGGCGCTGTGCAACCTGCGCTGGGTCGATTGCCGTTGGGTGCTCGGCATCGGTTTGAGCATGTTGACCCTGTCCTGCCTGGGCGGCTCGCTGCTGACCTCGGAGTGGATCCGCGACAATTTCTACGTCCTGCAATGGCTGCAGATTTTCGGTCAGCCGATGTCGGTGCTGCCGTTGTTGATGTTGTCGACCGGCAGCATCCAGCCGCAGGACGGGCCGTTTGCCTCGGCGTGGTTCAACACGGTGAAAGGCCTGGCGGCGGTGATCGCCACCGGCGTCATTGAGGCGCTGACCACCGCGCGCCTGCATTTCCACTCGACCATGTTGATCGACAGCCTCGGCAATTCACCGCTGGCCGATCGCAGCGATCCGGGCCTCGCCCATCGCCTGCACGAGCAGGCCGTGGTGCTGACTTCCTCTGATCTCTATGTGTGCATGGCCGGCGTCGCGGTGGCGCTGATCCTGCTGATTTTCTGGCTGCCGACGCGGATCTTTCCGCCCCGTGCGCCGACCTGATTGCTTCACTGATACCGAAGGTTTTTATGACGACTCAAGCAAAGCAAAAACTCGCGGTGGCCGTGGCGGCCGCACTGGCTGTCGGCGTGTTGCTGTACCTGGCGGTGCCGGGACTGTTCGGCAAGCGCACCCAGCAAAACACTAACGATGCGTTCGTTTCCGCCGACTTCACCCTGGTGGTGCCGCGTGTGGCCGGATTCATCAAGGAAGTGCTGGTGGAAGACAACCAGCAGGTCAAGGCCGGGCAACTGCTGGCGCTGATCGATGATCGCGATTTGCGCGCCGCCGCTGAAGCGGCCGATGCGCAAACCCTGGTCGCCCGCGCTCAGCTGCAAAACGCCAAGGCCACGCTGGAGCGGCAGACGTCGGTGATTGCTCAGGCGCAGGCCTCGGTGGTCTCGGCCAAGGCAGAAATGGCGTTCGCCCAGCAGGAGCTCAATCGTTACAACCACCTCGCTGGCGTGGGTGCCGGCACGGTGCAGAACGCGCAACAGGCCCGCACGCGTATTGATCAGGCAACCGCTCGGCTCGATACCGCCAGCGCTAAGCTCGCGGCTGAACGCAAGCAGGTCGAGATTCTCACGGCGCAGCGCGATGCCGCCGAAGGCAATCTGAAGCACGCGCAAGCGGCGCTGGAAATCGCCAGTTTCGAGCTGTCCTACACCCGGATCACCGCGCCGCAGGACGGCATGATCGGCGAGCGTGCTGTGCGCGTCGGCGCTTATGTCACGCCGGGCAGCAAGCTGCTGGCGGTGGTGCCGTTGAAGCAGGCGTATGTGGTCGCCAATTTTCAAGAAACCCAACTCACTGACGTGCAGCCGGGCCAGCACGTGCAGGTGCGCGTCGACAGCCTTGGTGGCGAGGCCTTGAGCGGTCGCGTCGAAAGCATCGCCCCGGCGACTGGCGTGACATTCGCCGCGGTGAAACCGGACAACGCCACGGGTAACTTCACCAAGGTCGTGCAGCGGATTCCGGTGAAGATCGTGCTTGAACCGGGTCAGCCGTTGGCCGAGCGTTTGCGTGTGGGCATGTCGGTGGAGGCGAGTATCGATACTCGCCGTTCGGCGTCGGCGGAACGTGAGGTGACTCAGCGATGAACAGTTTTGATAGAACTGACGCCTTCGCGAGCAAGCCCGCTCCCACCGGGGGAACGCATTACCCAATGTGGGAGCGGGCTTGCTCGCGAAGAGGCCAGTGGCAGCAACTCACCCTCGGTGCATTGCTCGCTATTGGCCTCAGCGCCTGCACCGTCGGCCCGGACTTCCAGAAGCCCGAAGCCGCACAGCTCACCGACTGGGCCAAACCCGCCAAGTCCGCCCCCAGCCAAGCCGTCAGCGAACCCCTGAACGAACGCTGGTGGGAGGTTTTCCACGACCCGCAGCTCTCGGCCCTCACCCAGCGGGCGATCAAGAGCAACCTCGACCTGCAACTCGCCAGCAGCCGTCTGCAACAAAGCCGTGCCGCGCGCCAGGTGATCACCGCTGATCGTTATCCGTCGACGGCAGCCACCGGCAGCTACGCACGCGAACGCAACAGCGGCAAAGGCTTGAGCGACCCTTCCGGGCACAACGGCGATTCCGCCTTCAACCTGTGGGACGCCGGTTTCTCCGCTTCCTGGGAACTGGATTTCTGGGGCCGTGTGCGCCGCGAAACCGAAGCCGCCGATGCCAACCTCGAAGTCGCTAAAAACGACCGGCGCGGTGTGCTTCTGGCAGTGCTCGCCGATACCGCGCAGAACTACATCCAGCTGCGCGGTGTGCAGAACACTCGCGCGGTCACCGAGCAGAACCTCGACGTCGCCCGGCACAGCCTCAAGCTCTCGCAATTGCGCCTGAACGACGGTGTGGCGACCGATCTCGACGTCGCCGAAGCCGCCGCGCAGGTCTCTGCCATCGAATCGCGCCTGCCGGCGCTCGAACAGCGACAGTCGCAACTGATCAACGCGATCAGCTTGCTGATGGGCGAGCCGCCGCAAGCCCTGGCCAAAGAGTTATCCACAGACGGTGCGGTGCCGCAGTCACCGTTGCAAGTCGCCATCGGCCTGCCATCGCAACTGGCCGAACGCCGTCCGGATATCCGTCAGGCCGAAGCGCGCCTGCACGCCGCCACCGCCAACATCGGCGTGGCCAAGGGCGACTTCTATCCGCGCATCACCCTGTCCGGCAACCTCGGATCGCAAGCGATGCAACTGAGCGATTTCGGTTCCTGGGGTTCACGTGCATTCGGCATTGGCCCGCAATTCAGCCTGCCGTTGTTCGACGGCGGACGCCTGCGCGGCATGCTGCAACTGCGCGAAGCCCAGCAACAGGAAGCGGGCATCGCCTATCAGCAGACCGTGCTGCGCGCCTGGCATGAAATCGACGATCAATTGACCGCTTACAACGCCAGCCAGCGTCGCCGCGACAGCCTCGCCGAAGCCGTACGGCAGAACCAGATCGCCCTGCGCACCGCGCAGCAGCAATACGTCGAGGGCGCGGTGGATTTCGTCAACGTCCTCACCGTGCAAAGTGCGTTGCTGGCGACGCAGGAGCAGTGGGTGGAGAGTTCGACCGGCGTTTCGCTGGCGATGGTCGGGTTGTACCGGGCGTTGGGTGGGGGCTGGGAGTCGGTGTATCCGGCGGGGGAGATGGCGCAACGCTGATGGCGTGAACTGAAAATGCCGAGGGCTGTTTGGGATTTGACGGGGTGCCGGATGTCGTGAAACCGCACACCACCATCGACGGCCCTCCCGTGGCTGACCTAAAGTGATGGTCAGGTTCGGAGCCTTCCGTTCGCGATATTCCGGCACAGCAAGAGGATGCAATGGCGGCACACAGAGAAACGCCGGTTGGCGACACGCAGGATCCGCGTGCGGTTCCGGGTGCATGGCTGGTTGCCTTGCGCCTGATTCGTTGGGCCAGAGAACACTGGCTGTTACCGATCATGCTGCTGGCGGCGGTGGTGCGTTTTTACGACCTGACGGCGGCAGCGATCTGGTTCGATGAAGGCTCCAGCGTCCTGCTGAGCCAGTTTTCGCTGACTGAAATCTGGGGGCGTGCAGCCCACGACGTGCACCCGCCGTTGTATTTCCTGTTGCTGCACGGCTGGATTGGGCTGTTCGGCGACGGCATCCTGTCGATTCGCCTGATGAGTGCGCTGCCGGGGATCATTACCGTCGGTCTCGGTGTGTGGCTGGTGGATCTGCTCGCCACCCGCCGCGCCGCGCTGCTGGCCGGGCTGCTGCTGGCGCTGTTGCCCACGGCCGTGCGCTACAGCCAGGAAGTGCGCATGTATTCGCTGCTCGGCATGTGGCTGATCGCGGCGACCATTGCGTTGGTCTATTGGGTTCGGCAGCCTCGGCGGCATCGCTACCTGGTGGCGTACGCGCTGCTGATGACGGCGGCGTTTTATACCCATTACTTCACCGTGCTCTGCGTGATCAGCCACTGGCTGTACCTGGCGGCAGTGCGCGTGCAGCCGGGGTATCGGCTGCGGCATATCCAGCGACCGGCGTGGTGGCTGGCGAATCTGGTCATTGCGTTGCTGTACCTGCCGTGGGTGCCCAATCTGCTGGATCTGCTGCAACACATCCCGGAACTCAAGGCCAGTAATGACATTGGCTGGGAAGATCCGGTCACCCTCAGCTCACTGCCGTCGATGGTCTGGTCGCTGCTGATTCAAGACGATGGCATGACCCTGCCGGGTTGGCTGTTTTTGCTCTTGCCATCGGCGCTGGTGGCAGTGATCGGGGTTGCCCTGCTACGTGATCGCAGCGTATTTCGCGGCAGCTTGCTGCTGCTGTTCTACAGCGTGTTGCCGATTCTGCTGGTGTTTGGCGTGTCGTTCATCTCTCCGGTGTTCATCGAACGTTATGTGACGGCCTATGCGCTGGGGCTGCCGATGCTGGTGGCGCTGGCGGTCGATCGGCTGTACACAGGTTCTCGCGTGCTGGCGCTGGCGATTCTGGTGTTGTTCGTTGGGGTCGAACTGGTGGGTGTGAAGAACAACGCCACGGTCGACAGCAACGATCAGTTCAGCGTGGTGGTCGACTACGTCAACCGGCACTTCGTTGAGGGTGACCGGATCGTTACCAGCGACATGATGTGGTACCTCAGTTACATCTACTACAACCGCACCGATGCGCAGGTTCGTCTGTACACGCCACCGGCGGCGGACGGACGCTCCACGCGGCCCAATGCTTACGGTTTCGGCACGCTGGTCAGCGAGGATGTCTATCTCGACCAACTCAGCGATTTGTCCAAGGTTGGCGCTCGGGTATGGTTGATCGGCACCCTGGACGAACCCACTGACTTTGCGGCGTTGTCCGAAGGCTGGCAGCGGCAAAGCGATGTGCATGCGGGCGGCGCTTTTGCACGCTTGTACGTGATGGCGCCAAGCGCCGATAAACCGGGGGGATAATCGCTGGTGTGCGCATGCTCAGGACTTGCCTGACAGATCCGCCATCCCTTTGAGCAGCTCGATCGGCAGCGGAAAAACAATGGTCGAACTCTTGTCGCCGGCAATCGAACTCAAGGTCTGCATGTAACGCAGCTGCATGGCGCCGGGCTGACGACCAAGCATTTCGGCGGCCTGCATGAGTTTTTCCGAGGCTTGCAGTTCGCCTTCGGCGTGAATCACCTTGGCCCGGCGTTCGCGTTCGGCTTCGGCCTGTTTGGCAATCGCACGCACCATCGACTCATTCAGATCAACGTGCTTGATCTCGACGTTGGCAACCTTGATGCCCCATGCGTCAGTCTGGGCGTCGAGCACCTGCTGGATGTCGATGTTCAACTGCTCGCGCTCGGCCAGCAGCTCATCCAGTTCATGTTTGCCGAGCACCGCGCGCAGGGTGGTCTGCGCCAGTTGGCTGGTGGCCGAGAGAAAATCTTCGACCTGAATGATCGCCTTCTGCGGATCGAGCACGCGGAAGTACAGCACCGCATTGACCTTCACCGAGACGTTGTCGCGGGTGATCACATCCTGTGGTGGCACGTCGAGCACCACGGTGCGCAGGTCGACCCGGACCATTTGCTGCACCACTGGAATCAGCAGGATCAGCCCCGGACCCTTGACCTGCCAGAAGCGCCCGAGCTGGAACACCACGCCGCGCTCGTACTCACGCAGGATGCGAAAGGTCGACCCGGCGAGGGCAATGACCAGCAGCAACAGTGCAACGAAACCGATTTGCAGACCCATGATCACTCTCCGTGTCCTGCCGCGTCAGTCGCGGCGACTTTCAGCAATAAGCCCTTACGCCCGACCACACGCACCGATTGCCCGGTGTGCAGCGGTGTTGTGCTTTGCACTTGCCAATGCTCACCCTGCAATTGCACCCAGCCGTTGTGCGTGTTTTCCGCTTGCACGGTGGTCACCGCCGTCACGCTGCCGACCAGCCCGGCATCGCCGCTGACGGCGTGACGCGGACGGGTTTTCAAGGCGCGGATGATCAGCGCGATCAACAGCAGGGCGCTGATCAGGCCCAGCCCGATCATCATGGGTACCGGCAAATCGGCATTGCTCAGAATCAGCGCGCCGATGACGAGCATGATGATCCCGCCCAGGCCGATCACCCCGTAGTTGGGCAGCGCGGCTTCGGCAATCAGAAAGGCAATCCCGAGGGTGATCAGCCACAGGCCGACCGGATTGACCGCCGTCAGCGGGACGTCAGCCGCGAGGGCCGATCCGCTGAGCAGCAGCATCAGGAAAAACGTACAACATCGACTGGTCACGTGACCCTCCGGGAGAGTCATGGGTTGGTTCCTTGAGTCTAGTTGAGCCTGGCGCTGGATGAATTCTGATCAATGAACAGATGTGTCCAGTGAGCGGATTTCCCTTCGCCAGTGGCTTGCCGAACTAGACTCAGCAGAACAGGTACAACGTTCAGCGTGACACCGAGGTGCATCATGCGTATGGCAAAAAAAGTGCAGAGCAGCCTGAATCGGGCGCATTGCGAATATGACGTCGTGGCCCATCGACACTCGGCCAGCAGCCTGGAAACCGCGCGGGTCTCCGGGGTGCCCGCCGAACGCGTGGCCAAATCGGTGATCCTCGACGACCACCACGGGCATTACCTGATGGCCGTGCTGCCCGCCAGCCGGCACCTGGATTTGAGCAAAGTGCGCAGCAGCGGTGAATGGCAGATCACCCGCGAGAGCAATCTGGCGCATATCTTCGATGACTGCGAACGCGGCGCGGTGCCGCCATTGGGTGATTCCTATGGCCTGGACATGGTCATCGACCCGCTGCTGACTCGGCAGAAAGACATCTACCTGGAAGCTGGCAACCACAACTACCTGCTGCACATGAGCATGCCCGAATTTCTGAAAATGGTGCCGCATGCGCAGGTGCAGGAGTTGAGTCATTAGGTTTTGTGGTGTGGCCACTGAGGCCTTCGCGAGCAAGCCCGCTCCCACAGGTTGAACGCAATCCCCTGTGGGAGCGGGCTTGCTCGCGAGTAATCGCCCATCCACCGCATTCTTGAAGGAGTCCTCCATGGAACAGCCCACCCACAGCCTCCCATCCCTGTTCGACCAACTCGGCCTGAGCAGCGACCCGACCAGCATCGAGCAATTCATCGCCACCCATTCACCACTCAAACCCGAGTTGCACCTCGCAGACGCGTTTTTCTGGAGCGAGAGCCAGGCGGATTTTTTGCGCGGCGAGATTCTTGATGATGCGGATTGGGCGGAGGTGGTGGATCAGTTGAATGTGTTGTTGCGCAAGGGGCGGGTTTTGTAGGACTGAAGTAAAACCTTATTACAGAATGTCCGCAGGATCCCTATCGATGTTGGAGTAGCTTGCCAATTCAACAATCCGGAGCCGTCGATGCAATCATTTTTGCCAGTCAGAACAATTGATGTTGACGCGCTTGGGGACTGTATTGAGGCAGTGATCGAAAGCATCTCCAACGGGCCTGTCGAGTTTCGGGAGCACGACACAACAGTGGCTGTGCTGATTTCGCCAGAAACTTATGAAGCGATCCTGAATAAGCTGGATGATTTCGATTTGGTGTCAATCACACATTCGCGCAGGAACGAAGTAGGGGTAGCCATCGAGCTGGATGAACTATAGAAATTCTCTGCCGAGAAGATTTGTTTCAAAACTTGACTGAAATTCCCCGCCAATGCGATATTGATAGTTAGCAAACTAACAGTGTGCATTTTCCCGTGCCGAATTCCCTCGACGCTCTTCAGATGAACATCAGCAGTGCCATGGTGGTGGCCGCCAGGCATTGGCGGAAGATCTGCCAGACCACGCTGGTCAACTATGGCATCTCCGAAGCCTGCGCCGTGCCGTTGCTGATGATCGGGCGGTTGGGCGAGGGCGTGCGTCAGGTGCAGGTGGCGCAGGCGGCCGGGATGGAGAGTCCGTCGCTGGTGCGCCTGCTCGATCAGTTGTGCCACGCCGGCTACGTCTGCCGCACCGAAGATGCACAGGATCGTCGGGCCAAGTGCCTGAGCCTGACCGACACCGGCCGTGAACTGGTGCAAGCGGTGGAAAGTGAACTGGTACGTCTGCGTCATGAGGTGCTCGAAGGCATCGACCAGAGTGATCTGGAGGCTACGCTTCGGGTACTGCGAGCTTTTGAGGCGGCCCATCCGCCTGTGGTGATCAATTCTTGAACGGTTTTTTCTCCGGCATTCCTCCGGCCCGGGACTGGTTCTACGGGGTCCGCACCTTTGCAGCGTCGATGATTGCGCTGTACATCGCCTTGCTCATGCAAATGCCGCGTCCGTATTGGGCGATGGCCACGGTGTATATCGTCTCCAGCCCGTTTCTCGGCCCGACCAGTTCCAAGGCGCTGTACCGCGCCATTGGCACCTTTCTCGGGGCGGCGGCGGCGGTGCTGTTCGTGCCGATGTTCGTGCAGAGTCCGTACGTGTTGGTGGTGGTCATCGCGCTGTGGACGGGGATCCTGTTGTTCCTGTCGCTGCACCTGCGCACGGCCAATAACTACGCATTGATGCTCGCCGGTTACACCCTGCCGCTGATTGCCTTGCCGACCGTGGATAACCCGTTGGCGGTGTGGGACGTGGCGGAAGCGCGTACCGAAGAGATTTTTCTCGGCATCGCCGTGGCGGCGGTGGTCGGCGCGATGTTCTGGCCGCGCCGTCTGGCGCCGGTATTCAACGACGCGGTGGGCAAGTGGTTCGCCGACGCCACCACCTACAGCCTGAAGTTTCTCAGCCGCGACGTGCAGCCTGAACAGATCACCGCGCTGCGCATGGCCATGGTCGCCAATTTCAACAGCCTCGAATTAATGATCGGCCAGTTACCCCACGAAGGCGCCCGGCCGCAAACCGTGCGCAACACCAAGGAGCTGCGCGGGCGGATGATCCACCTGTTGCCGGTGATCGACGCTCTGGAAGATTCGCTCTACGCGCTTGAACGGCGCACACCGGAACTGGTGGAAAAGTTTGCCCCACTGCTGACCGCGACCCAGGAATGGCTCGGTCACAAAGACGCCGATCTGGACCGCTGGCAGGCGCTCAAGGATCAACTCCAGGCCCTGCAACCAAGCTGCGAGGCGCTGGACGATCGCAAGCAATTGCTGTTCTCCAACGCGATTTATCGCCTCGGCGAATTCATCGATCTGTGGCAGGACTGCCGCAGTCTGCAGGACGCGATTCTCTGCGAGCGCCAGGACAGCTGGCGTGCGGTGTACCGGCACTGGCGCCTCGGGCGGCTGACGCCGTTTCTTGACCGCGGGATGATGCTGTATTCGGTGGCCTCGACCATTCTGGCGATCATCGTCGCTTCGGTGCTGTGGATTCTGCTCGGCTGGCCGGACGGTGGCAGCGCGGTGATTCTGGCGGCGGTAGCGTGCAGTTTCTTTGCCTCGATGGACGACCCGGCGCCGCAGATCTACCGGTTCTTTTTCTGGACCGGGATGTCGGTACTGTTCGCCAGTCTCTACCTGTTTCTGATTCTGCCGAACCTGCACGATTTTCCGATGCTGGTGCTGGCGTTTGCGATTCCGTTCATCTGTGTCGGCACCCTGACGGTGCAGCCACGGTTCTACCTCGGCATGCTCCTGACACTGGTCAACACCTCGTCGTTCATCAGCATTCAGGGCGCGTACGACGCGGACTTTTTTGCCTTCGTGAATTCCAATCTGGCCGGGCCGATGGGCCTGTTGTTCGCGTTCATCTGGACGTTGGTCACCCGCCCGTTCGGTGTCGAACTGGCGGCCAAACGTCTGACCCGTTTCAGTTGGAAGGACATCGTGCGCATGACCGAGCCGGCGAACCTCGCCGAGCACCGGCAACTGGGCGTGCAGTTGCTCGACCGTTTGATGCAGCACCTGCCGCGTCTGGCCATGACCGGTCAGGACACCGGGATCGCCATGCGTGAAGTGCGCGTGGGTCTGAACCTGCTCGATCTGCTGGCTTACACGCCGCGTGTGGAAGGCGCACCGCAGGCATTGCTGCGGCAAGTGGTGGCCGAGGTCGGCGATTATTTCCGCGCGTGTCTGAAGGCCGGCGAACGCCTGCCGGCACCGAGCCCGCTACTGATGACCATGGACCGTGCGCGTCGCGCCCTCAAAGGCCACGGCGACGAAGAAACCCGACTAAACCTGTTGCATGCCCTGAGCGGTTTGCGCCTGGCGCTGCTGCCCGGCGTGGAATTCGTCAGCACGAGCGATGCCGAAGAACCGCTGCCCGATGGAGCGCCCCTATGATCGGTGATCTGGATATCAGCGGGATTTTCCTGCCGACCCTGCTGGTGTTGATGGGCATTACCTATGTGTTGTTTCTGCTGGTGCATGGCGTGCTCACGCGCCTGCACTTTTACCGTCTGGTCTGGCACCGGGCATTGTTCAACGTGGCCCTCTACGCCGTGATGCTGTACGGCGTGGACTCACTCAGTCGATACCTGATGACATGAAAAAACCGTTTCTGACTATCGGTCGCGTGGTACTGACCCTGCTGATCGTGACTTTTGCCGTCGTCCTCGTCTGGCGCATGGTGATGTATTACATGTTTGCGCCGTGGACCCGCGACGGCCACATCCGCGCCGACATCATCCAGATCGCCCCGGACGTGTCCGGGCTGATCCAGCAGGTCGAGGTCAAGGACAACCAGTTGATCAAACGCGGCCAGGTGCTGTTCAGCATCGATCAGGACCGCTTCAAACTGGCCTTGCGTCAGGCCAAGGCGGCGGTTGCCGATCGCGAAGAAACCCTGGCCCAGGCGCAGCGCGAAGCCAAGCGTAACCGTGGGCTGGGCAATCTGGTGCCAGCCGAACAGCTGGAAGAAAGCCTGTCGAAAGTTGCCCGTGCGCAATCGGCGCTGGCCGAAGCGCTGGTGACAGTGGACAGCGCCCAGCTCAACCTGGATCGCTCGGTGATCCGCAGTCCGGTGGACGGCTACGTCAACGACCGCGCGCCGCGTGTGCAGGAGTTCGTCACCGCCGGGCGTCCGGTACTGTCGGTGGTCGACAGCAACTCGTTCCACATCGACGGCTATTTCGAGGAAACCAAACTCGACGGCATTCATGTCGGGCAGTCGGTGGACATCCGTGTGATCGGTGACAAGGCCAAGCTGCGCGGGCATGTCGAAAGCATCGTCGCCGGTATCGAAGACCGCGACCGCACCAGCGGCAACAACCTGCTGCCCAACGTCAACCCGGCGTTCAGCTGGGTACGGCTGGCGCAGCGGATTCCGGTGCGCATCGCCTTTGACGAAGTGCCGGAAGATTTCCGCATGATCGCCGGGCGGACCGCTACCGTGTCGATCATCGACGATCAGCCACGCGACGACCACAAACAGGAGCCCGCGCAATGAACAAGGCCCTGATGATCGCCGGGTTGGGCGTGATGCTCTCGGCCTGTCAGATGGTCGGGCCGGACTATCATCTGCCCGCTGACGCGGCGGTGCAGCGCAAGGATTTTCAGGGCGAACTGGCGGTGGAGGGTAAGCCGGTGGTGTCAGCGCCGGTGCCCGCCGACTGGTGGCGGCTGTATCAGGACCCGCGTCTGGACCAACTGGTGCAGCAGGCCATGGCGTCGAATACCGACTTGCGCGTGGCGGCGGCGAACCTGTCGCGGGCGCGGGCCCAGGTCGATGAGGCTGAAGCGGCGGGCGGCTGGAGTGCCGGGGTGAAGATGGGCGCGCAGCGCTTGCAGGAGTCCGGTCAGGCCTACCTGCTGACGGAAAAGGTGCCGGTGGCCAACGTCGGCGATATCGGCATCAGCGCCTCTTACCAGTTCGACCTGTGGGGCACGCTGCAACGCGGCATCGAAGCCGCCAAGGCCAACGCCGATGCGACCCAGGCCGCCGCCGACACCGCGCGCATCACTCTGGTAGCGGACGTGGTTCGCGCCTACACCCAGGTGTGTGCCGCCAATGAAGAGCGGGAAATCGCCCAGCATTCCCTCGACCTGCAGTCGCAAGGCACGACCCTGATCCAGCGCCTGCGCGATGCCGGGCGTGGCGATGAAACCCAGGTCACCCGTTCGCAAACCCAATTCAAGTCGTTGCGCGCCGACATGCCGCGCTATGAAGCGGCGCGTCAGGCCGGGCTGTTCCGCCTGTCGATGTTGCTGGCCAAACCGGTCGATCAGTTGCCGGCCGGCACCGCCACTTGCGCCGAACTGCCGAAAATCGCCCAACTGGTGCCGGTCGGCGACGGTGCGGCGCTGCTCAAGCGTCGGCCTGATGTGCGTCAGGCCGAACGTCGCCTCGCCGCCGCGACCGCCGGGATCGGCATCGCCACTGGCGAGTTGTACCCGGACATCAGCATCGGCGCGACCATCGGCACTGTCGGTATTATTTCCGACCTTGGCGATCCGTCGACCAACCGCTGGGGCTTCGGCCCGTCGTTGAGCTGGAAGGTCCCGACCAACGGCGCCCGCGCCCGTATTCGCGAGGCGGAAGCCAATACCCAGGGTGCGCTGGCGCACTTCGATGGCGTGGTGCTCAACGCTATCCGCGAAACCCAGACCGGCCTGGCGCAGTACACCGCGCTGCTGCAACGCCGCGATGCGCTGGCCGATGCGGAACAGTCGGCGAAACTCGCCGCCGACCAGACGCACCGCTTCTTCCAGGCCGGGCGCGAGTCGTTCCTCGCCGACCTGCAAGCGACCCGCACCTACACCGACGTCACCGCGCAACTGGCCGCCGCCAACACCCAGGTTGCCATGAGCCAGATCGATTTGTTCCTCGCACTGGGCGGCGGTTGGGAAAGCGGACGAACGCAAGCCTCAAGCGCCAGCAAACCCTGAAGCCGTTGCTATGCTTTGAAGTGTTGGAAGGGTGCCCTGAGCACGGCGCCCTTTCAGCGCACATTGCTAGCGCTGGTCTAGGGGAAACCAATAATGAAAAACCCTTACGCTCTCGGCTTCTGGTGCGCCCTGGTAGCGCTGGTGCTGCTGTCGGCCACCTATTTCTACGGCATCATGCTGGCCCATCAGATCGACAAGGCCATGGTCTTCCTCGACAGCGCCACGGCGTTGATCGCGGTGATGGCAATCGTCGTCGTGGCGTGGGCCTCGGTCCAGGTGCAGCGGGTCAAGAAAAGACAGCTTGAACAAGGCAAGACCCTGGTGCTGATCTGGGACACCAAAGTCGCCCTGCGTCGGGTCGAAACCGTATTCGATCGCTACTTCTGGGGCAGCTACTGGCAGCCGGGACGGACCTTCGCCGAAGTCATGGGCGAGCTCACCGGCACCCCGCTGGAAAAAAGCCTCGAAGCCCTGAAAAAGCAGTGTCTGGAACTCGACAAGCAGATTGCCGACGAAGGCTGGCACTGGCTCAACAATGCCCGCGAATTATCGGATGTCGCCACGGCCATGGCCCGGGAGCGTTATCAACTGGATTTCTGCGACCCGCGCGCCGAGGGACCGGGCGCAGCGGTGATCGATCGGGATTTCGAAGTGCTGGTGTATACGTGGACGGCGCGGTTGAAGAGCTTTGATCATCAACTCGATGAGATCGAGGTTCAGTATTCCTGATCTTCTGCGAATCCAGTGGCCCTATCGCGAGCAGGCTCACTCCTACAGGGGAACGCATTTCAATTGTAGGAGTGAGCC
>NZ_JALMEX010000023.1:0-46870 GCF_023100605.1 Pseudomonas sp. MWU12-2020 | reverse complement strand
ACTGCCGAAAACTTCGTAACTCATTGAATCTCAAGGAGTTTTCCGTTTCGACTGCGCCGGAAGTGGGGCGAATTATAGACCTCCAGAATCTGCCGTCAACCGTTAATTTCAGTTTTCTGTCGAGTCCCTGAAAAAGCCTGCTTATATATAGACGCAGTGTCAGCGAATGCGCAGCATGTTGCCCAACAACTCCTCTTACCTAAGGATGATGCCTCGCAATGACTGACCCACTTCTTAGATCATCCTCCATGCCTGGCTCCCGAATTCGCCCTTCCCCAGCTCCCCTGCTCAATCCAGGCGAGACCGTGGTTCTGTTCGACGGCGTCTGCAAGCTGTGCAACGGCTGGGCGCGCTTTCTGATTCGCCACGACAACCGACACCGGATGCGCCTGGCGGCGGTGCAATCGCCGGAAGGTCAGGCATTGCTGGCATGGGCCGGTCTGCCGGTGGATCAGTTCGACACCATGGCGGTGATTCGCGACCAGCATTACTGGGTGCGCTCGGAGGCATTCTTCGAAGTCGTCGCGCAATTGCCTGCCCGCTGGTGGCCGGTCAGACTTCTGCGAATTTTCCCGCGAGCACTCAGGGATTGGGCCTACGACCGCGTGGCACTGAACCGCTACCGGATCTTCGGCAAGTACCACACCTGCCTGTTGCCCAATCCCGATCACGAACGCCGCTTTCTCAAGTCGCCAATGTGAATGCCCCGCTACAACATCAGTTGCAGCCACTGCCCCGGCGTCATCTTCGTCACCATCATCAAGACAATCACGAACATACCGAGAAAACCGCAAACGCCCATCCAGAACCACTGGCGATAAACGGCCCGGTACTCGTCCGCCAGACGAGTACCACACACGACCGCACTCGCCGCCATCCGCTGCAGGCGCTTCTGCAACACCAGCACTGGCAGCCAAAGCGAGCCCACTATAAAGAAGAGGATCAGCGACATCAGCACCCAATCCGCGGTCAAGGGCAACCCGGCGAGCCTTGTCAGCCAATAACCTGTCGCAATCTGGATAAAACCGGCCGGCGTAGTGATCCAGGCGTCGTAGCGCACCACCATTCGCGCCACATGCGCAATCACCTGCGGATTGGCCGTACGACTGGCGGCGATCAGGTACAGATAGGAACCCATGCCGAAACCGAACAGGAAAATCGCGGCGATGACATGCACGTACTTCAGGCCCAGATAGAGCATGCTCAGGGCTGCCCATCAGAAAAGTGCACCGCCAGGCTCAGGTTCTGCGGATCGTTGATCGCGGCCATGTATTCGTCGACGTTGATCTCGCCAACGCAAGGACGGGCACCCGGTTCGGGCAAGTAACCTCGGGCGATCTTCACGGCCAGGGCGACTGCGGCACAGCTTGGGATCTCCGGCCCCTTGTCATTCAGCGCGGTCAGTTGCGCCGTCATCGACAACGGCTGGTCATTCAGGTCGACACCCTGCACATCTATATACATCGCACTCTTGCCATCGCCGAAACGTTCGAACCACGTCCCCCAGCGATGCAACCGGGCGGCCCACGCCATGTGGTCACGCACCAGCCCCTTCCTCATCGCCAGAGCAAACAGATAATTGGCCACGCCGCCGAGCTTTAGACCAGCCCCGGCCTTGAAGCTCAAAGTGTGCGCACCAAACCGGCTGGCGAAAATATCCATGTCCGGCACATCAACATTGGCCAACGCACGAGTACCAAGATTTTGCAGCTTGCGCAGGGTCAGATCCTCCCACCCCATCACTTCATGTACACGACCATTTCTGAGCTGGCGAATCGGTTTGCCCGCATACGCGAGCACACCCTCGATCGTCGACAACCCCGGCATCTTCGCTGACGAGGAAATACCGTGTTCGATGGAGTCGATGCGTTTGAACCGATAGCGCTGCTCATCGATGATCGCCGACGACAGCGTCGGCACCGAACTGCAGCCACTGAGGAGGGCGACACCCGCCTGCCGGGCCCGGGCATCGAGCACGCCGATGCCATTGACGAATGTCCGGCAATCCGCCAGATCGCAATAGTTGACGCCCGCCTCGATGCAACTCTCCGCCACCGCATAGGATTGCCCCTGAAACGGGCCGCCGGTGTGAATCACCCACTGAATGTTCATCGCGCGCAGAGCCGGGACGAACCCGGCACCCATGGCATCGCCGCACCAGCTCTCGCAGGTCGCGCCCAACTCAGCGACCTTACGCGCCAGCTTCCGAGGATCGCGCCCCGAGATCGCCAGTTCGATGCCCGGCGCGTCGATCAGATGCCGACAAACAATACTGCCAAAGTTTCCATACCCGCCAACCACCAACACCCTGAGCACCATCAACGCTTCCCTGAACAATTCAACTACTGACCCATAACCGGGTTCGGCGCAGCTTCCCTGATATCTCTGGGCCAGGCAAGTCTGCGCCCATGAGCCGCGATGTAGTAGCGTCAGCGCATCGACAACGGAGGTTGATATGAGCAAACGAATCATCATCATCGGCGCGGGAATCGTCGGCGCGTCACTGGCGTATCACCTCGCCGCGAAAGGTGCAAAAGTGGTTGTGATCGAGGCCGGTGAGATCGCGTCCGGTGCAACGGGCCGCTCCTTCGCCTGGATCAACACTTCGCACGGCGGTCCGGACTCCGTTGCGCCGCTGCGCGCAGCGGCCATCGCAGAATACCGCCGACTCGAATCCGAACTGCCGGGGCTGAAGGTGCGCTGGACCGGTGCTTTGTCTTACGGCGATGGCTGGTTTCAAGCACTTTCTATATATAGCGCGCAGATTCTCGACCTTGAACCCAATCTCAAACATCCTCCAGAACGCGCGTTCCTTGCCGCCGAAGAAGGCGCGCTGGATGCCGTGCAGGCAACGCACGTCTTGATCGCCGGTGCCCAAGACCATGGCGCGACGGTTCTCACACAAACTCCGGTGGTTGGCTTCCAGATTTTCAACGGTCTGGTCACCGGCGTGATCACTGCAACAAGTGAGCTCGATGCCGACATTGTCGTGCTGGCAGCGGGAACCGCGACCCCGCAGTTGGCTGAACAGCTAAGCGTCAACTTGCCCATCGAAGCCTCACCCGCAATATTCATCCGCTACAAAACCCAGCTTCAGCGAGTGAGCACGATCATCTCCAGCCCTCACATGGAAATCAGGCAAGACGCCGACGATACGCTGCTGGCTGCGGAAGACTATATAGATGAGGCGCCGCAAAACAGCGCGCAAGCCATCGCGCTGAGAACAGCCAAAGCCATTCAGCACGAACTGCACGGGGTGATATCCATCGAGCCGGAACTGGCGTGCGTCGGCCTCAGACCAATGCCTGTCGATGGCATTCCGCTCATTGGCTATCTGCCGAACATCAGTGGTGTATATGTTTGCGTGATGCATCCGGGCGTGACATTGGCGGCGGTCGTGGGGCGACTGGTGGCCGAGGAGATCGTCGATGGCCGCTTTGCGACTGCGTTGGTGCCCTGTCGGCCAGAACGATTCCGGTCACCGGCTTGAGTGATTCAGCCGTGATGACATGCGGCGGTGACCGCGTTTTCAACTGAAGCGCAGCATGCGTTCTGCCCTCTTCACGTGCCTACGCGCACTCAATCATAACGTCAGCGTCAAGCGCGGGCCCACTTCAAGCCATCCTGCGTTTAAAGATTTTTTGCCTGGTGTTTAACCGACACCCTGAGTTACGTACTGAAGGCTACAACGCCTTGCGCCGTTGCCTACGACTACGCCAGAATCCGCCGGCTTCTGCGCCTGGAGGGCTGTCGGTAACTTGGGTCGGTCACTGATTCGCAGTGATCGAATTTAGTAGCCGTGGTGTTTTTCAGATGTGAGGTAAATCATAACCTTGCCTATTTCTTCCTCTTTTGACGCTCGTATTGACATATCGATAAATCTCGATATTCTCGGCTCATGGAATTACTCGAAATATTCAAAGCCCTCTCCAACCCTACGCGCCTTGAAATCTTGAAAGGCCTGAAGGACCCCGTTAAGAACTTCCCTCCGCAGGATGAAGGAGACGTTCTCACGGTGGGGGTCTGCGTAAGTAGTATTCAGGAAGGCATCGGACTGTCGCAGTCAACGGTGTCTGGTTATCTTGCAACGCTGCAACGAGTGGGCTTGGTCGAGGTCAAGCGCATCGGTCAATGGACTTACTACAAACGCAATGAAGCCACTATCAGTGCGCTTGCCGAGATCATAGGGACAGATCTCTAATTTTTTACCGCACAATATCGAGATATCTCGATATTCCTTTTTGTCGATACAAGGATTCACAATGAAAGCATTGATGCTTAAATCATTTGGCGGCCCGGAATCGTTCGAACTCTGCGACGTGCCCAAGCCAGTGCCGGGTGCGGGACAAGTCCTGGTGCGGGTACACGCAACCTCCATCAACCCCTTGGATTATCAGGTTCGACGTGGCGACTATTCCGACCTGGTGCAACTGCCGGCCATTACCGGACACGACGTCTCGGGGGTTGTCGAAGAAGTCGGGCCGGGGGTGACATCCTTCGCTCCGGGAGACAATGTCTGGTACACCCCGCAGATATTTGAAGGGCCAGGCAGTTATGCCGAATACCACGTTGCGGCCGAAAGCATTATCGGGAAGAAGCCGCCATCGCTGAGCCATCTCGAAGCAGCAAGTCTGACCCTGGTTGGCGGTACGGTGTGGGAAGCACTGACCGGGCGTGCAGCGCTCAGAGTGGGAGAAAGCATCCTGATCCACGGCGGCGCGGGAGGCGTAGGTCATATCGCGATCCAGGTGGCTAAGGCCATTGGAGCGCGGGTCTTCACGACCGTGCGCGAAGCGAACTTCGAGTTTGCACGAGGCATGGGGGCTGATGTGGTCATCGACTATGAAAAGGAGGATTACGTCGACGTCATCAATCGGGAAACGGATGGCCGCGGAGTTGATGTGGTGTTCGACACCATCGGCTGCAATACGTTGGCGCGAAGCCCCGACGTGCTCGCTCAACTGGGCCGCGTGGTCTCGATTGTGGACATTGCCCAGCCGCAGAACCTCGTTCAGGCCTGGGGCAAGAACGCGAGTTATCACTTCGTTTTCACCAGACAGAACCGGGGCAAACTTGATGAGCTGAGCGCATTGGTAGAGCGGGGTCAGCTACGGCCACACGTTGGCGCTGTCTATTCGCTCGCCGACATGGCGCTCGCCCATGCCCGGTTGGAAAGCCCCAACAACGGCATCCAAGGAAAAATCGCGATTGCAGTCGAGCCATCGCTCATCTCGTAAGTGCTTACTTTTAACCGTTCGAGTTATATGAGAGGAACTCCATGATTTATGAAATCGCTCTGCTCCCCGTCCACAAAGAACGCATTGAAAATTTCAGAAGTGCATTTGCCGAGGTCGCTCCCCTGCTCACCCGTGCAAAGGGTTACGGCGGCCACTTGCTGGCGAAAGGGATTGAAAGCCCCGAGCAGTTCAACCTGATAGTGCGCTGGGCTTCACTTGAAGATCACACGCCGGGCTTCGAAGAGAGTGAAGACCATCGGATATTCATGATGGGCCTGGAGGAATATTTTTCGGAAGAACCGAGGGTCTACCACATTGAAGGGGCTGCTTTTTCTGCTGGCGAACAGGTAGCTGCCGATATCGTAGACTAGAGCGACTGACTGCTTTTAGCCAACTGGCTTCTGTCGTGAGCGCCTGCTATGGGTCGAGAGCGATCATTCTCCAGCGTCCGCTTTTGGCCGGAAGCGGCCCATCAACTTACTTGCTGCCTGTTATTGCTGCTTCTTGTCTGCCAGTATTTGGCATTCAAGCGTTTCACCCTTCATGGAAGTTGTGAATCGGTCACAAGGCTGAGAGGCTAGAGTGTCGTTTACCATAAGGACATACGGAAATGAGCAAGCAAAAAATTTTGGTTACCGGGGCTGCTGGCCATATCGGCAGAGCTTTTTGGATAGCGCGAGACGATAAATCAGATCTGCGCCTGGCCGATATAGACGTATCAAAACTTCCTGACTCGGTCCAACGTTTCTCTCTCGACATCAGGGATCAAGCCAGTTGCCTTGAAGCCTGCGAAGGCATAGACACAGTGATTCATCTCGCTGCTGATCCGAACGCAGACGCTGAATTCACGTCTTCACTGCTGCCTGTAAATATTGTCGGCACCTACAACATGCTGTTTGCCGCAAAAACTCAAGGCTGCAAACGCTTCATATTTGCGAGCAGTGCGCAGGCGATTGAAGGTTATCCAAAGGATGTCCAGGTACATGAATGGATGGCCCCTAGACCCGGCAACCTTTACGGGGTCAGCAAGGCGTTTGGCGAGGCACTGGCTTCGATGTATGCCAACGATGGGCAAATGACAACAATCGCAGTCCGTATTGCAAACGTAGCCGAATTTCACCCTGGGGAAACCCACAGCCCTCGGGACGTAGCTGCATTTATCAGCTATCGGGATGTCGTCGCGTTGCTTGGGCGTTGCGTTGAGGCCGATCTGATCGGATTCCACATTGTCCATGGGGTTTCAGATAACCGCTACAAACGCCTTTCGATTGATAAGACCAGAAAAGCCGTTGGGTACGCGCCCCTCGACGACGCTTTTGAGATTCTGGAAGGACAGACTCCAGCTGATTGATTGCCGGTGCCTTTCAGTTTACCGGAGCACAAGCGATGTAGCTTTGCTGAATTAACGGTGGGTGTCTTTATGCAAGATTAAAAATCGATCAGACAGACTGATTTCGAGCAAGAAAACAGTCCCCACCGTGTTTTCAGTTCACAACTATTTTTCTTCAGCAAAGATTTCAACAAGCCTGGCAACCGATGCTCCGCCCGAAAAACCCACGTTGCCGACGGGAATGGTTCCTCCCGTCGCTTCAATGATTTTCCCTACCCAGACAGGCTCGAAGCCACCGCACAGTTCTATGAACTGAACGCCATCCTTGACCAAATCTACGGCAACTTGAACAGCGTCGTGTTGCTCGGGTACAGCGACGATCGTATTACGCCGGCCCGCGCGGTCGATGACGAATCGATCGGTTTCGGGGTTGGTTTCCGGTGCTTCAAAAATAAATGCCCAACTGACCATCAAACTAATCTCCATGCTGAGTAAGTCACAGAGAAACCGCCAAGCGGGTGACCACTTGGCTGAAGTTGTTTTTTTCTCTGCGGTGGTTACACTCTAAAACCTCAAGAATGCTTGAGGTCAATAGCCATGCAGGAAAGAATTACTGACCATCAAAACCTGAGTGTGGGCCAGGTCGCAAAACGAAGCGGTCTCTCTGTCTCCACGCTTCATTTTTATGAGTCGAAAGGCTTGTTGGCGTCTCAGCGCACAGCCGGCAATCATCGGGTTTATGCGCGTGGCACGCTTCGCCGGATCGCGATCATTCGAATCGCGCAAGCCAGCGGGATTTCGCTGGCGGAAATCAAGACTGCCCTTGAACCCATCCCCCATGACCGGAAGGCTTCAGCCAAGGAATGGGAGACGGTGTCGAAAGACTGGGCATCCTCCCTGAAGCGCCGCATCGAACAACTGACAAAGCTGTCGACCAGTCTGGAGGGCTGCATTGGCTGCGGTTGTCTGACCATGGGTGAATGCCCGCTACTCAATCCACAGGATTCGCTGGGCGAAAAGAATTCGGGTGCCGTGATATTTGATCAGGAACTTGAGAAAAGGCTGAATACGTAATCAGCCCTTTGAGTTCCCAGAGTGAAAAGCGAAGAAGTCAGACCGGGCCAAACCTCATAACTCAATGAATGAAAGGGGGATTCAAGTGTGAGGCGCCGCTTCTGGCGTGGCGACCGAGTTTTCAACTAAAGCGCGGTGGATGGCTGGCAATGCGTTCTGGCCTCCCATTCTTCACGTGCCTGTACGCACTCAATCACAACGTCAGCGTCATGCGCGGGCCGACTTCACACCATCCTGCGTTTAACGGTTTTTGCCTGGCGTTTAACAGACACCCCGCGTTACGTCCTGAAGGCTACAACGCCTTGCGCCGTTGCCTACGACTACGCCAGAATCCGCCGGCTTGTGCGTCTGGAGAGCCATCGGTAACTTGGGTCGATCACTGATTCGCAGTGATCGGGTTTAGTAGCCCGTAGTAAATGAAAGCGCATGCGCGTCCGTCAGTCAGTCAGGTATTTTCCTACCTGCACTTGATGGCGGCTGTGTGTAGGGCGCCCTCGGGCGCGCCGGCTTTCTTCTTTTCCCCGGTCTACTAACCTGCGCACAGCTGCCACCCCCTGTTTAGTAGCTCGGAGTGGCCGCCAACAAACAGGAAAAAGAAGAACATGGTCAAAGTAACGCCAAACCCGCCAGACATCGATCCGGCCTCCCCCTACGAATCTCTCGATTCAAAGAAACTCCACGAAGCCGCCGAACGCGCCCTCGACCACTACCTCAGCCCTTCCGCCGCGATCATGGCAACCCCTTACCAAACCAACAGCATGTTTCTCGTCAATCCCGACACCGACACCGAATCCCTTCTCGCCAACGCCTGCGAATCACTCGCCTCGGCGACGGTGATGCTCGGGGATGTGGCTGCACTGGTGGAAGGACCGATGCGCAAAACGCTGTTGGGGATTGCGCAGGTGGTGATGCTTGGGGAGCTAGCGGTGAATCGGGCGCTAGATAGGGTTGAGTTGGTGAAGTAGGTGACTGGTTCGTGGCGGGACATTTTCGTCACGGACGTTTACGAACGGCGGATTTCAGTCAGAAGCGGTCATTCAATTTCGCTATTCGACAATGTCCTTGGCGTGCGGAATTACCGACTCTTCAATTTTTTCAGAATCAGGCTCATGACTTCCATTCTTGCAGTCTCAGATATTTTAGGTCCATGGAGTGGGGACGCCCCTACAGGACTAATTCAGCGTTGCAGGGAGGCATGGGACACACCTCTAGAGAGTCTGAATGATCTTATGGTCGCTACTTTTTTGGATCAGAACATCGCGACCAAACACCTGCTCATCGAAGCGAAGCGCCGCATCAAAGACCAGGAACGAGATGAAAGCGAGTATTTCAACGGCCAGCTTCTAGAAGCTATCGAGCGGGTGGAATCCGGAGAGTAATTCCTCACGACGATTTGTTGGGTTTAACACGGGCTATCCATATTGGTTCGCTTTCTGTATCACGTGACTGCCAGAGAACGGCCAGTAGCTGCCGGCCAGCAGTGGCAGAGTTCGGCCAAAAGCAGTCATTTGGCAATGGGCCGCTTCCGGCCAATAGCAGTCGCTCGCGGTCGGCTGCTTATGGACCCAAATCAGTCGGTCAATAATGGATAATGGCAGAAACCGGCGCCAAGAAGACTTTAGCTGGCAGACCTCTACGGCAAATTGGTCTCTTCAATGGACTGCAAATTTATGATTACTACAGTGGACCAGGATGATTGCTTAGACTATTTCGTCGTCGTGGATGGCATTGACCCTCAGACCTACGAACGGATGGCTGTTCACTTCGAATGTCGTCGCGGCGGTGTGCGACCGACGGACCAAAGCAGGTATATTTCTATCCCAGTAACAGTTGCCACTCTAGATAGCACCCTTGCTTGGATTAAAGCCGAGTTGAACCGACAGCATTACGAGCTGTATTTGATAGTGTCCATCGCGACAAATTTGTCTTGGGGCGAGGTTATCATCCCCGCGAAAATAGCTTTGCTCGCTGGTCAAGCTGAGGCCGCGATTAAGATTGCGTTTCAACTCAAGCGAACGTGATCCCATGGCAGGCAGTGCTTGCTTTGGATCCGCCTGTCCCGAAAGGCTGCTTATGACCGAAAGCAGCCCCACCCTACCGCCCCGAAAACAACGCCAACCGACAAGCCAAGCCAAAAAAAACCGCCCCCAACACCTGATTCAACCGCCGCGCGATCCGCGCATTACTCGCCAGCTTGTTCCCAACCTTGCTGGCCAAAACAATAACCGCACCATTCACCAGCAATCCGATCACATTCAGGATTGTCGCAAACACCAACATCTGCAGCACCAGCGAGCCTTTCCCCGGATCAATGAACTGCGGAAACAACGCCAGCACAAACAGCGCCATTTTCGGATTGAGCAGATTGGTCACCAATCCTTGGCGGAAGATACGCAACAACGGGGTGGCTGGCAGGGTTTCGTTGGTGGCCAAGGGTGATACGTCGCTGGTGAAGGATTTCCACGCCAGGAATGCCAGGTACGCGGCGCCGGCGAAGCGGATGATGTCGTAGGCGGCGGGCACGGTGGCGACCAGTTGCGACAGCCCGAGGGCGGCTGCCAGTGCGTGGCAGTAGGTGCCGGCCTGAATGCCGGCGAGGGAGACGAAGCCCGAGGCGCGGCCCTGGCTCAGGCTTCGGGAGGCGATCAGCAGCATGTCCGGGCCGGGGGTCAGGGCCAGCGCGAAGCAGGCGCCGGCGAACAGGAGTGCTACGGAAAGATCGATCATGGGGGGCCTCGGCGTTTTTATTGTCTGGGTCGCCTTGCGGGCGAGTCGAGGCAGTTTACCGAACGGTAAATCCCGTGGGGAGGCTCATTCGGAAAGTGTGATGTCGCGGCCTTTTCGATAGCGAATCGACTACCCTACGCCACTGAAGCCTCACGCTCGAATGACTACTAAAGGGAATAACCATGTCGATCTACGCAATGACCATCCCTCGTTTCACCCAAATGCTGCGCTCCCTGACGGCGATCCTGTCCAAAGGCGAGGCCTGCGCCGTTGAGCGCGGCTATGACCCGCAGGTTCTGCTCGAAGCACGTCTGGCGCCGGACATGCACAATCTCGCCACGCAGGTTCAATACACCTGCACCCAGGCACAGGACACCGTGCAACGGCTGACGCAACAACCGCTGACCAAGCTCACACCGCCCGCAAACATGGCGGCGGCGAAGGCGTTGATCGAAAGAACACTGGAGATGCTGGCGGCGGCAGATCCGGCGCAGATTGACGCAAGCGCTGAGCGGCAGATCTCAATCGAGTTGCCCAACGGCATCGCCTTCGACATGAGCGGCAGCGAATTCGCCGTGGACTGGGCAATGCCACAGTTCTACTTCCACCTGATCACGGCGTACAACATCCTGCGCCACAATGGCGTGCCGCTGGGCAAGGCGGATTATGTGCAGCACATGTTTGCTTATCTGCGGAAGTGATTGCAGGTCAGGCTTCGGGGTCAATCAGGGTTGACCCGGAGCTCTTGCAGAAGAAATTCCAGTGACTCCACCGCACCGTGATGACTCTGCGCCGAGCGCTGCGTATCCCATGACATGGCATCGTCCACGCAAAAATCACCCACACATTCCACGTTCAGATCCTCATCGAGCAGTCCGAGCGGAATCCACACGTAACGCGATTCGCGAAGTGGATTCGGCACGGTCGAACCGCATTGTGCGCAGAAGTCGTTCCTGTAGCCGCTGGGTTTGACCCAACTGCTGATCGCGTCCTGCCCTGCCTCCCAGCAAAAATCCCGAGCGTTGACCAGCGTGGCGAGGTTGAACCCGACACCGGTTTGCTTACGGCACAGAGAGCAATGGCAGCGATAGAAAAAGCGCGGTTCCACGGTAAGGGAAAAGCGTACTGCGGCGCAAAGACACTGCCCTGTTGTCATGGGGATCTCCTTCGGACGAGCGCTTGCACATCCATGCTGAAGTTTCTTATGGTCAAAGCCGCATTCTAATGGACCAAATGAAAAACCAAAGTTTTCCGCTCTGCTCTGCATCCGTTTCACTCCCTGCTCCGTACATTCAACACCCTCATTCGAAGGGTCGAAGAATCAAGGAGACGCACCATGCACATGCTCATCAAACGCCTTGCTGTCGCTTGCTTCACCCTGCTCTGCCTCGGCGCCGGATCCAGCTTTGCCGCCGATACCGTGATGGTTGGCGGCGCGGCCATGTATCCGACCAAAACCATCGTCGAAAACGCAGTCAACTCCAAGGATCACACGACACTGGTCGCTGCGGTCAAGGCCGCCGGGCTGGTGGATACGCTCAACAGCAAGGGACCGTTCACCGTCTTCGCCCCCACCAACGAAGCCTTCGCAAAACTGCCCGCCGGCACAGTCGATACATTGGTCAAGCCTGAACACAAGGCGGACCTGACCAAGATCCTGACTTACCACGTCGTCGCCGGCACTCACACGGCCAAACAGCTGATGGACGACGCCAAAATGCACGGCGGCAAAGTGATGCTGAAAACCGTCCAGGGCGAATCGCTGACCGTGATGCTGCACGACGGCAAGCTATGGGTGCAGGACGCCAAGGGCGGCAAAGCTGCCGTTACCATCGCTGACGTCATGCAATCCAATGGCGTGATTCACGTGGTCGATACGGTGCTGATGCCGAATTGACTGGCTGACTTGGCGGGTACTCATCAAAGAGTCCCGCCAAAGTCACGATTGAAAGAACTACCGACTCACGCCGAACGTTTTTCCACCCAGCGCCGATATTGCCGGGTGCGAAACGCCATGGCGATCTGCTGCAAAATCAGCGCCCGCAACGGTGACACGCTCGGATCAGGCGCTTGCGCCCGACTGAGCTTACCCAGCTGAAACTTCACCACCGCCATGTTCGCCAGCGCGGCAATGGCCTTGTTTTTCCAGGTGATCGGCGGCAATTGCGGGGCGTTGTCCTTGCCCTGCTGCCAGTCGCGCGGCAGGTGCGGATCGATAGCCAACGCGGTACCGATGCCGACCATGTCCACCCCACTCTGCACGACGCTTTCGGCAACCGGACGACGGCGGATGCCGCCGGTGACCATCACCGGCATTTTCGCAACGGTTTGAATATCCCGGGCAAATTCCACGAAATAGGCCTCGCGAGCCAGGGTTCGACCATCGCGCGCCTCACCCTGCATGGCCGGGACTTCGTAGCTGCCGCCGGACAGTTCCACCAGATCCACGCCCAGACCGTTGAGCAGTTCAACGACCTTTTTCGCATCCTCAGCGGTGAATCCGCCGCGCTGGAAATCGGCGGAATTGAGTTTGACCGCCACCGCAAATTGTGCGGAAACCACGGCCCTGACTGCCTTGACGATCTCGACCAACAACCGCGCGCGGTTCTGCAAAGAGCCGCCCCACTCGTCCGTCCTTTGATTGGTCAGAGGCGAGAGAAACTGACTCAACAGATAGCCGTGGGCGGCGTGGATTTCCACGCCAGTGAAGCCGGCCTGTTCACCCAGGCGTGCGGTGTGCGCAAAGCGCTGGATGACGTCCTCGATCACACTGGCGGTCATGGCGTGGGGCGTGGCGAAACGCTTGGACAGTTTGCCCAGCTCCAGCGCCACGGCGGATGGCGCCCAGGTTTTCTGCCCGAGGTTGGACTGCATCTGGCGCCCCGGGTGATTGATCTGCAACCAGAACTGCGCTCCGGCAGAACGACCAATCCGCGCCCAGCGCTTGAACTTGTCCAGTTGTTGATCGTCCTGCAGCACCACGCCGCCCGGCCCGGTCATGGCGCGGCCGTCGACCATCACGTTGCCGGTGATGATCAGCCCGGCCCCACCGTCGGCCCACGCTTGATACAGACGCATCAGTTCGGCGGAGGGCGCCTGGTCGGCGTCCGCCATGTTTTCTTCCATGGCGGCTTTGGCGATGCGGTTTTTGATAGTCGAACCGTTGGGTAAGGTCAGGGGGTCGAACACATTCATGGGGCAGTCCTCAACTGGAGATGAGGCCACCATAAGATTGAAGTCAACTTTAAGGTCAATAGCCTTTTTTAGCTGATTCGCGCTTCAACGCGCCAAATCGCGACGCTCTGCTGCGCTCACCACACCTTGTTCGCGCAGACGATTTATCAGCATTTGCGCATTGTCCGCACACGCCACGCCCATGGGCTTGTCTTCAATGCCCTGGATGACGAGTTGAAGTTGCGCTTTGTTCTGCGCCAGGCGTTGCTGCAGAACATCGATTTCTTCGACCTTTTGCTTGAGGCCATTGAGCAACTGCTCGTGCTGCCAGCCACTCGCGTTCATCGGCATCAACTGACGGATTTCCTCCAGGGAGAAACCCGCCGCCTGCGCACCGGTGATGATCTGCAATACCCATTGGGTGTCGGGAGCGTAATCGCGATAGCCGTTGGCTTTGCGCGCGACCGAAGTGATCAACCCGCTCGCCTCGTAAAAACGGATACGCGACGGCGCCAACCCGCTGATTTTCGCCAGTTCACCGATTCTCATGTCCGACTCCGCAAGAACGTTAACCTTGAAGCTGACTTTAAATCTGAAGGGGTACAACAGCCAACACGGCAGATCAAGCCAACAGCTCAGTAATCCACTGCGCCTGTCGCGCAACCTCTTCCAGCTTCTCCTCAGGCACAGCCTGGCGCGCCTGTTTGAAGCTGTTCAGGGTTTTCTGTTTCTGCCTTAACGAACGCTGCCATTTGGCGAGGAATGCCGGGCTGCGCGCCTGCATCTGCAACGGGCCGAAGTACAACTGTTCGGCGCTGTAGCTCAGCGGGCCGCTGCGCTCGGTGACGATGATTTCGTAGAAGAAGCGGTTTTCCTGCAGCACTTCCTCGTCGAGGATGCGGTAGCCGTTGTCCATCAGCCATTGGCGCAGGGGTTGTTCGCCGCCGTTGGGCTGCAGGATCAGCCGTTCGTGCCCGCTCATGCGCGCCTTGCCGCTGTCGAGGATGTTGCGAATCGTCTCGCCGCCCATGCCGCAGAGGCTGATCGCGGTAATCCCGTCGGACGGCTCGATCGCCGCCAGTCCACTGGCCAGACGCACGCTGATGTGCTGCTGCAGATCGTTGTCGCGCACCGTGCGCACCGCGGCATGGAACGGCGTCAACGCCACCTCACCGGCCACCGCCGCAACGATGGCGCCACGGCGCATCAGGGCCACCGGCAGGTAGCCGTGATCCGAGCCGATATCCGCCAACCGCGCGCCGTCCGGTACATGCGCCGCCACCCGCTCCAGACGCATGGACAATGTGTGTTCGTTCAACTGCCGCCCTCTTCCCCAGCCATCGCCGGCGCTGCTGGCCGGACAAGGGGCGCGACTGTAGCGGGCAATGGTGGGTATTTCAAATCCGGGCAAGCGCCTTACTGCGCCGGTGTGACCAGTGGCTGCAGAGGCAAGGCTTCAATGGCTCAACCACCTAGCCACTGCCTCGATTCACGCTTACCATACCCACAACTCGTATTACCGCGGCTGCTGAACCCGGTATTCACGAGGAAATGAAGCATGGACAGAACCCGCGCCTGGAGACGTCATCAGGCCCGTAAACGCGGCAACGGCAAAGCAGCTGATCCGCTGAAGTTCAAACCGCCAAAGAACTGGAAGCTTATGTATACCCGTGCCGACAAACTGGCCAGGGCACGCCAACTGGGCATGAGCTATCCCATCCGCACCACCCGCCAATTGCTGGATCAAGTGTGACCAATCTCCTGTTCGTTTGCAGCCGCAACCAATGGCGCAGTCCGACGGCGGAAGCGATCTGGCGCCGTCGACCCGGGTTCGAAGCCCGGTCGGCAGGCACCAGCCCCAACGCACGCAAACCCATCGGCCCGGCGGATATCCGCTGGGCCGATGTCATCTTTGTCATGGAACGCAAGCACCTCAATCGCTTGCAAGCCGAATTCGCACGATTACTTGAGCACAAGCCGATCCACACGCTGGATATTCCAGATGACTATCGCTTCATGGATCCCGAGCTGGTGGACATTCTTGAGGACGCCGTGAAGCCTTATCTCGAGCCTCGGATTTAGTGCTCAGGCTTTCATTCTCATCCCTGTACTTTCAAATTGAGTAGAAACATGAACCGCCAAAAGAAACTGCAGCAGTTATTCAAGGAAAAGGCCAAAAAAGCCAGCGCCAAACTGGCGCCGAAAAAGCCCAAGTACATCAGCAAGGCTGACCGCGCGAAGATGGCTGCCGAAGCAGCGGCAGAACCGGTTGAGAGCGGCGAAAACGCTTTATAAAAACGCTGAAATATTGCTCATTGCCCGCCTGACGTAGAGTTCTTTCTCGCCAACCGGTGCCACGTAGTGAAGTGCGCTGCGTGCGGCCTCCACACCGGCAAGACGGGCAATGAACCAGGCCGCCAGGTACTGCGAAGACAAGCACCCGCCTGCGGTGGCGACATTGCCATTGGCCACGAACGGCTGGTTGAGCACGGCAACGCCAGCCTCTTCCACCCAGGGTTTGCTGATCAGATCCGTACAGGCCGGTACCTCGCTCAGCAGGCCGAGCTTCGCCAGAATCAACGTGCCGGAGCACTGGGCACCCAACAATTGGCGAGCCGGATCAAGCTGCAGACGCGACATCAATTCGGCATTCGCCACCACGTCCCGGGTCATCCGCCCGCTTCCCACCAATACCGCGTCCGCGTCGCACGCCTCCTCCAGTGACGCCTGTGCCTCAATCACCAGGCCATTCATCGACCGCACCTTGTCCGTGGGACTGGCGACAGACACGCGCCAACCGGGCTGTTGGACCCGGTTGAGAATGCTGAACGCGATAAGCGAATCCAGCTCGTTGAAACCTTCAAAGGTCAGGATGGCGATGTGCATGATGAGCCTCGAGCTTGATGGACGATGCTGCATCGTAAGAGCAGAGAATCACGACAATCAAAAAAGAGAATCACGACAATCAAAAAATTGTCATGGCTACATTTTCAGCTGTAGCCGAGGGGCGCTGTAGCTTTCAGCCAATGCCTGTAGGACAGTTACCTGCATCGAATAATGAAAAGGCCAACCCTCCATGAAGCCGCTGGATCTGACGCGTTTCGACCTCAATCTTCTGGTGGTGCTTGAGGCGCTTTGGGCGGAAAGGCACGTCGGTCGTGCGGCGCAGGTGCCGACGCTGATCCTGAAGCCCGAGGAAGACAAGCTGATCGGCAAAGAGGCTGCAGGGATTCTGCTGAAGGGCATAAAGGCAGCGCAGGAAGTCGTCATGCCGAGAACCGGGCATATGTTCAGATTCTCGCATCCGGCGGCGTATTCGCTGGAGGTCAGGAAGTTTCTGCAGCGGGTCGAGCTTTGAGTGTATTTGGGGCCGTCAGATGCTGCGGGCCATATCGATCCAAATCGCCGTTTATTGTTGCAGCCACTAGCCTCACCAAGTCAAAAGCACAAATCAGAGACCAGCATGACCGCACGCCCCGCCACGGATAGTGACCAGGCAATCCTCCAAAGCCAGGGCATCGGCTCGCGCATTCTAAAGAAGCTCCAGCTGCAAGCCGCTGCCCGCCAGGTGCCCTTGCAATTGGGCGCTTTTCGCACGAATACTTTGGCGCAGAAGCTCTATGAGAAATCGGGCATCTGACAACAGCGGCCGTGATCCGAATCCATCCGCGAAAAAGATCTTCCCTGATTCAACCTATAAGGACATTCAATGCCACGCGCTCTGCAATTCGAACAAGTCGATGTATTCGCCGATCAACCCTACGAAGGCAATGCACTGGCAGTGGTGGTGAATGCCGATGAGCTGACAACCGAGCAGATGCAAGCGTTTGCCCGCTGGACGCAACTCAGTGAGACCACTTTTCTGCTGAAGCCCGAAGCGCCGGGAGCGCATTACCGCGTACGCATTTTTACACCGCTGCGAGAACTGCCCTTCGCTGGCCACCCCACTCTGGGCAGCTGCAAAGTGTGGCTGGCCCACAACGACAACCCTGAGAAGGCCTTGGCCTCGCCGCCGGGCAGATCCGCGCGAGCCAATGGGTAGACAACGGCCCGGGTTGGGCGGGCGTGTTGCTGGCGAGTCGCGAAGAAGTGTTGGCGATCAAGCCTGATTACGCGGTGCTGCAGGGGCTGAATGTCGGCGTTATTGCGCCGTGGTCGGGGTCTGAAGCTGAAACGGATGTGGAAGTCAGAGCCTTCATCGGCGAGGAATGCGCCGAGGACGCCGTCACTGGCAGCCTCAATGCAAGCCTGGCTCAGTGGCTGATCGGCGCGGGCATCCTCAGCGAGCGCTACACCGTCAGCCAGGGCACCACCATGGGCCGCCGCGGCCGACTGCACATCGAAAGCGTTGACGGTACCGTCTGGGTGGGCGGAGCCGTTCAGCTCTGCATTTCCGGCCGGGTGGTCTTTTGATGAACCATGGAATCCGGGGTGATTAATCCCGCGATAACCGCTGCCCCGTGCCGGAGTCCAAGGCACTCAAATATGCAGCCAGGCCAGCGATCCCAGCATGACGCCGACACCGGCGGCGCCAAACGACACGCGCCGCAGCCATTCCTTGCGCGTCAGCAAGGTAATGGCTGCCAGTGAAATGGCGATTTGAATCGCGGTCATGGCCTGGGCCCAGCGGTGATGCTGGTGCAGCACCTGCTCAGATTTTTCCTCCCACTCGCGCGCCTGTTGCTCAAACACTTCGGCCTTCTTGCGCGCCTCCTCTTTCTGCTCCCCGTAGCGTCGCGCCTCGGCAGCATAGTGGGCAGAATCCAGCCCCGGCAGATGGCTGGCCAGATCCGACAGGTTCTGCCGGCTGGACTTGGCCTGGTAGTAGTTCCATTCGTTGGCGGCTTCGGTCTTCTGGATAGCGGCGTTGTTTTTGTCCATGGCCGCTTCACTCTCTGTCGAGCCGGCCTGATAACTCATCAGGGCGCCGACGGTCGCCATGATCGCCGTCATCACCGCAATCTTGCTGGCGAAGCGATCGCCCTGTGCATGGGCATGATGGGTGGTGTGCTCGATATGTTGCTCGTGGGGGCTGGGGACTTCGAACTCTTCAGGCATGGCTGTCGAACTTGGATGGGTGATTGGAGATGGGCGGCATTATGAGGACAACCACACCGAAACACGCAAGCCACTCTGCGAGCCCACCCTGCTCACCCGAAATTTTCCGCCGTGCCCGGTTCGATCACCTAACCTCATAGATTGTGTGATCAACGAGAACCGACCCCTCTCATGCGCAACACATTGAAGTCATTGTTTTTTGTCGCGCTGACCGTGCTTGTTCCGGGCGGTTCGGCGCTGTGGGCGGCGGATTTACCGGCGCCCACAGCGACCACTGCGGCGCCGCTGGTGGAAGTCTCGCAGAGTGATCTGCAAGCCCTGCAAATGCGCCTCGACGGGTTGAAGCAGCAGATTTCCGCCGCCAACAACTACAACCAGCTCGAAGGCCCGCAAGACCGGGTACAGACGTTCATTCTGGACATCGATCGGTTATCGGCGGCGTTGTTGCCGCAGCAAGCTCAATTGACGGTGCAACTGGGGGTGCTCGGCGCAGCGCCGGATACGCAGATTGCCGCCGAACAGGCGGAAATCGCCGCACAACGGGCGATGCTCAGCGACCAGAAAAACAAGGTCGACGCCACGCTCAAAAGCCTTGCCGCGCTCAAACAAAGCGCGGCTGATTTGATCACGCAAATCGCCGGCATCCGCCGCACGCTGCTTGAAAGCGAATTGACCCTGCGCACCGACAGCATCCTGAGCCCGGACTTCTGGTCGCCATTGGTGTCGCCAGAGCCGGATGATCGTCAGCGCCTGAATTTTTTCATCAATCAGGTGAAACTCACCTGGGCCACAGTCTGGGCGCCCGGGCAGCGGTTTTTCACCTGTGTGCTGGTGCTGCTGGCGCTGGCTTTCTGGACGCTCGGCCGCCGACTCGCCGAGCGCGGCCTGACCTGGGTTTGCATCCACCGCATGCCGGAGGGGCGCCTGCGCCGCAGCGCGCTGGCGTTCGCCTCGGCGCTGGCGACCCTTGGCACCACGGCCATCGCCCTGCACCTGCTGTTTTACGCCTGCACCCGCCACGAACCACTGACGCCAGTGCTGCAGACTTTTTCCGAGGAATTCGAAAAAGCCGTTTACGCCTGCGTTCTGATCACCGCGTTGAGCCGCGCACTGCTGTCGACCAGACATCCCTCATGGCGGCTGCCGGCGATTGCCGACTCGGTGGCGCTGGCACTGAGACCCTATCCAAGGATTCTCGCGGCCATCCTCCTGGTGCTGGTAACGCTGGTGCAGGTCAGCAACGCCACCGGCATGAGCAGCCAGATCGTGATCGCCCAGCGGGGGGTGATTGCCATTGTGGTGATCGTGATTCTGGTGCCGCTGCTGTTGCGCGTCGGCAGAGTGCGCAAGGCGTTGATCAGCGCCAATGAACCAGAGGCCGGCAGCACATTTGCCGGGGCGATCTACAGCATCGCCACGGTGTGCATGTGCGTGTCGGCGCTGGCTCTGCTCACCGGCTATGTGTCGCTGGCTCGTTTCGTCACCTATGAATTGGTCTGGGCCTATATCGTGTTGGCCGGGTTCTATTTGCTGGTGCAGGTGGTCAAGGACGCCTGCGAATACCTGTTCTCGCCGCGCTACTCGGCCGGCAAGACCATCAAGCAGACCCTGGGCATGGGCGACCGGCGGTTGGAGCAGATTTCGATTGTGCTGTCCGGTGCCAGCCGCGCCGGGCTGCTGTTGCTGGCGGTGATTACCCTCTTCGTCGGCGGCATCGGCACCACGTTCGGGCAGTTGACCAGCAATGTCCTCGGCATCCTTGGCGGCGCCGGGTTGCGCAAGCTGAACATCGTCCCCGCGCATTTGATCAATGCCGTGCTGGCACTGCTGATCGGCATCTACCTGATCCGCGCCCTGCGCCGCTGGCTCGACAACGAGTTCCTGCCCAAGACCGACATGGATCCGGGCATGTGCGCGTCGTTGAGCACGCTGTTTTCCAACATCGGTTATGCCACGGTCATCCTCCTGACGCTGTCGTCGCTGGGCGTGCGCTGGACCAATCTGGCGTGGATCGTCAGTGCGCTGTCGGTGGGGATCGGTTTCGGCCTGCAGGAGATCGTCAAGAACTTCGTCTCCGGGCTGATCCTGCTCACCGAGCGCCCGGTGAAGGTCGGCGACCTGATCAGCATCAGCGGCGTCGAAGGCGATATCCGCCGAATCAACGTGCGCGCCACGGAAATCCAGCTCAGCGACCGCTCCATCGTCATCGTGCCCAACTCACAGCTGATCTCGCAGAACCTGCGCAACGTCACCCTCGGCGGCAGCGCCCAAGGGGTGGCGAGCCTGGAGCTGATGTTCCCGCTGGACATCGACCCCGAACAGGTCAAGGAACTGCTGCTGAACACCTACCGCGAAAACGAAAACATCCTCGACAAACCGGCGTCGTACGTACGCTTCAGCAAACTCTCGCCGGATGGCATCACCTTGACGGTGACCGGCTACGTCGGCAGCCCGCGGATTGTCGGCGGGACCAAGAGTGATCTGCTGTTCGAGATTCTCAAGCGGTTGGGCGCCGAGGGCATCGCGCTGGCGAAACCGCCAGCGACGTAATCCTCCTTGCAAGAGTTGCGGCACGCTGCGATCTGTCGATCTTGAAATCAAGACATCAAAAGATCACAGCCTCGTTGCAATCGACTGAGCCTGCAGGCTTTTGTGCCGCGTATGGATTCTGGCAAGGTATGAATTTATTTATGCCAGTACGCGAAATCGCCAATTTCACTTATGCGTCACCAATCCCTAGCCTCTCGCCAAATTCCTTCTTGAGCGAGGCTCCCATGCCCTTTGTCATCTACATCTTTACCCTCAGCGCCTTTGCCTTGGGTCTGGCCGAATTCGTTCCGATCGGCCTCACCGACGTCATGGCTCGCAGTCTCGGCGTCGACGTCGAGGCGACCGGGGCAACCATCACTGCGTATGCCTTGGGCGCCACTTTCTCAGCACCGATCTTCAGTGCATTGACCGCAAGTTGGTCGCGCAAGAACGTAATGCTGGTGACCGCTCTGGTATTCAGCGTCGGCAGTCTCGCCGCGGCGTTTGCAACCTCGCTGACCTTGATGCTGGTAGCGCGATTCATCGCTGGCATGGGACATGGCCTGTTCCTGGCGGTGGCTTCAAGCACCGCGGCGCGTCTGGCCGGGCCGGGTCGCGCAGGGAGCGCAGTGGCAGTGGTGTTTGGCGGGTTTACCCTGGCGATGGCGATTGGCGTGCCTGTCAGCACCTATCTGGGTGGCGTAATGTCGTGGCGCCTGGTGCTGGCGGCGATTGCCGTGTTCGGAGCGATTGGTTTTTTCGGCTTGCTGTTCGGCATGCGCGATCCGCTACCGACTGCTTCCGACGGCAGCTCGGCGTTGCACAGCCTTAAAGCGCTGCTCAACGGCAAGTTGCTGGCCGGCGCCTTGGTCACTGTGCTCGGCTACGCCGGTTCGTTCGTCGCCTACACCTACATCGCGCCAATGCTGACTGAAGTCACTCATACCACGGCCGCCACTGTCGGCGTGTTCATGTTGTTGTACGGCGCGATGGCAGCCATCGGCAATGTACTGGGCGGCAAACTGACCGATGCCTGGGGAGTGGATCGCGCCAGCGCCGCGTTGATTGCCGGGATCGTAGGGGTGACAGCGGGCATGTGGGGCTTCTCCGGTTCGCCGTGGATGATGGGCTTGCTCGTCGGCTTGTTGGGGATGTTCAGCTTTGCTGCAGTGCCGGCCTTGCAGGCCCGGCTTCTGGGAATCGCCGAACGACATGCGCCGCACGCACATGGCGTTGCGGCCGGGCTGAACATTGCCGGGTTCAACTCGGGGATCGCGCTGGGTTCGGTGCTAGGTGGCGTGACAATCAGCCAGGTGGGCCTCAGTCATGTCGGGCTGACAGGTGCGGCAGTCTCGGCGCTGGGGCTGCTGCTGGTGTTAAGTCAAATGTTCGCTACGCCGCGCTATCGCACGGCTGATAATCTGTAAGCCAACCTACATTTTCACGGGCGCCAAAGCACCATGAGCCACCTCACCCACCTGCGCACATTCCTCGAAGCGTACCGCACCAAGTCATTCTCCAGGGCGGCGGACCATTTGGGCATCACCCAACCGGCGGCGTCGATGCATGTGCAGGCGCTGGAGGCGCTGGTCGGCAAACCGCTGTTTCAGCGTTTGCCTCGGGGGGTGGAACCCACCGAAGCGGCGGATGAACTGGCGCGTTCGGTGGCACCGTTTCTCGATGGGCTGGAAAACAAGATCGCGTCGCTGCGTCCGGGCCTGATCAAGGGCGGCACAGTGCATCTGGTCGGCCCCTCCGACTTCCTCCATGCGCTAGTCGCGGCTCGCCTCGCACCGCTGATGGACGAAGGCTTCACCCTGCGTTTTCACACCGGTGCCAAAAAGCGCATTTACGAGATGCTCGAAGCGAAGCAGACCGACTTCGCGATCACGGCCTCCATGCCCAACGAACAATCCCACGGTTACGCCCATTTGCTCACCGAACGCCTGTTGCTGGTATATGCACCGAGCCTCCTGGATCGCCTCGGCAAAGACCCGAATCAAGCACAACTCAAGCAAGTCCCGCTGATCGCTTTCGATGAGGATCTGGCGCTGGTTCGGCCACTGTGGACTTCAATTTTTCAGGTCGCTCCGCAACTGCAAGCGGCGCTGACGATTCCCGACCTGCGGATCATCAAGGAGCTGGTGCTCGGCGGCCACGGCTGGAGCGTGCTGCCGGACTACCAGTGCGCCGACGCCATCGCTGACGGTCGGCTGATTTCACCGACACCGCCCAGCGAGGCACCGGTCAATGTGCTCTATCTGGTGTGGAGCAAAAGCGTGATGAAAAGCCCGAGCCTGCTTTACGTGCGTGACTATTTGCTCGCTGCATTCAGCGCCTCAGGCCGGCGCCCAGCGCCGATGTAGCCAGCGCGCAAACGCATCCAGCGCAAAGCCCAGCACACCGATCAGCAGCACCATCGCCATCAGTTCCGAATACGCCAGCCGATCTCGCGTATCGAGAATGAAGTAGCCCAGCCCCGCGCTGACGCCGAGCATTTCGCACGGCACCAGCACAATCCACAGAATGCCGATCGACAGCCGCACTCCGGTCAGCACATGGCCGAGTACGCCGGGCAGGATCACTTTGCGCAGGGTTTCCCAACGAGTGGCACTGAGGCTGCGACTGAGTTGCAGCCAGCGCGGGTCGAGTTGGCGCACGCCGGCCACGGTGTTGAGCAGGATCGGCCACACGGCGGCGAAGGTCAGCAGGAAGTAGATCGGCTGATCGCCAACGCCCAGCAGCATCACCACCACCGGCATCCACGACAACGGTGAGATCATCCGCAGAAACTGAAACGCCGGCGTGGTCGCCGCCTCCAGATGTCGGTAGCTGCCGATCATCAGGCCCAGCGGCACGCCGATCAGCAGCGCCAGCAACAGGCCGACCACAATCCGTTTCAGGCTGACCAGCACATGCTCGTACAGCTCCGGGCGTAGCAGCAGTTCGCCGAGGCTGGCCAGCGTCGCCTCGGGTGAAAAGCGCAACGCCAGGCTGTCGTTGCCACCAAGCAGATGCACGCCCAGCCACCACAGCAGCAACAGGCACAACAGCCCTGCTACGCCCAACAAACCGTGCACGGTCGATGAAGATCGTTGACGCATCAGAGGCTGAACTCCTCGCTGCGTTCGAAGCTTTCCGGCAGGCCGAAGGTCTGCATGCCGCCCACCGCCGCAATGGCGTTGCGCACAAAGCGGTCGTCCACCAGATCTTTAGCGGTTTGCTGCGGATCGAGGCCGGCGAGGAAACCCTTGTCGCCTTCGATCAAGGTGTCCTTCAGGCGCTTGACCAGCTCCTCGGTGTAGCTGGGAAATGGATACGGCTGAAAGTCGATGCGCTGTTCGTCCCACTGGCTGTGCTGGATCGCGCCGCTGGCCAGGTATTGCTCGCGGTCGCTGGTGGCCGGCGACAGCACCCGGTCGAGCACCGGTTGCGCGTGCGGGGTGTAGCGATTGGCGCCATCCTTGGACAGCAGTTTCGCCGCCTCGGCGCGGTTGTCGCGGGTCCAGACCTGCGCCTTGACGATCGCGTTGACCACTTTCTGCGACCACTCGGGACGGTTGTTCAGATCCTGCTCATGCATGAACACCACGCAGCAGGCGTGATTGCGCCAGACATCGCCGGTAAAGCGCTGCACGCGGCCGACCTTGAGCTCCTCGGCCAGGGCGTTGAACGGCTCGGCGACGATGTAGCCGGCGATGCGTTTGCTCGCCAGGGCTGGCGGCATATCCGACGGCGGCAGCACCAGCAGATTGACTTCGTTCGGCGCCAGCGCGGCGCTCGCCGACTTGCTCACCGGCACCAGTCCGTGGTCGCGGAACAGTTGCTGCACCACCACGTTATGAATCGAATACCAGAACGGAATCGCCACCGATTGCCCGCCCAGTTGCTTGACCTCGGTGATGCCCGGCGCCACGGTCAGACCCGAGCCGCCGACGTGGTTCCATGCCACGACTTTCGCCGGCACCTTGCTGCCGTAGCGCGCCCACACGGTCATCGGCGACAGCAGGTGAATCACGTTGACCTGTCCGGAAATGAACGCCTCGATCACCTGCGCCCAACTGCGCAGCAGCACCGGGCGTTCAGCCTGAATGCCTTCGGCTTCGAACAGGCCATTGTTGTGTGCAACCAGCAACGGCGTGGCGTCGGTGATCGGCAGATAACCGATGCGCACTGGCGCGTTCGGCTCGGCAGCGGCGCGCGCGCTGAGGCTGTTGAGCAGCGGCAACGCACCGCCGGCAGTCAGCAGCGCGCTGAGTTTGAGGAAGTCACGACGTGTGTGAGTGAAGTCGTCCAGGCACATGGTCAATCTCCGACGTAGCGGGCACAGGTTGAGTGAGGGGGTTGCGGCTCGCCCGCCGAAGGGTTTTGAGGATGTCGATGCGCAGCGCGCCCAGTTCCTCGACCAGCTCGGCACGCGGCTGAGGCAGGTCGATGCGCCACTCCCCGAGGATGTGCGCCGGGCTGTTACCCAGTAGCAGAATCCGCTCGGAGAGCAGCAGGGCTTCGTCGATGTCGTGGGTGATCAACACGGCTGCGGTGTGGTGCTCGGCAATCAGTTGCAGGAGCAACTGCTGCATGTCGGCGCGGGTGATTTCATCCAGCGCGCCGAACGGTTCATCGAGCAACAGCACCTGCGGCTGACGGGCCAGACAACGGGCCAGCGCGGTGCGCTGGGCCATGCCGCCGGACAACTGCGCCGGGTGCTGCTGACGTGCATGTTCGAGGCCGACCGCAGCGATGGCGTGGTCGATCCGCGCCTTGCGCTGCTCGGCCGTCAGGTGCGGCTGGCGGGCGAAGTCGAGACCGAAGGCGACGTTCTTTTCCAGGGTCAGCCACGGCAACAGGCTCGGGTCCTGAAACGCCACCGCCACCCGTGGATGCGCACCGGTCAGTGGCTCGCCAAGCAGGCTCACCCGCCCCTGTTGCGGCGCCTGCAAACCCGCCAGCACTCGCAGCAGACTGGATTTGCCGACACCGCTGGGGCCGAGAATGGTCACCACTTCACCGGGCTGCAATTGCAGGTCGAAGTGCTCCAGCACGGTGTGCCAGCCCTGCTCTCGCGGGTAGCCGAGGTTGATGCCCTGCGCCTCCAGCACCGGCGCCGTCATGCCGTCGCTTCCCGTTTCTGCCGCTGCAATTCGGCGCGCAGTTGTACCAGGCTCGGGGTCACAATCGGCACGAACGCCGACTCACGCCAGCGCCGGGCGAAACCGCTGCCGTGCTCGGTCAGATAGGCTTTGCCGCCGCTGGATTGCAGTTCCAGTTGCACGGCGTTGGCGGCGGATTCGGCCAGCGCGATGCGGATCTGGAACAACGCGCCCGGCTGGCTCAGGAAACGTCCGTCGTGCAGGCCCTGCTTGAGCGCGTCGACGGTCTGCGCCAGTTGCTCGCGTTGTTCCTGCAACGGCTCCAGCAGGATCGAGCGCCCGTCCTGCAAATGTCCTTCGACCTCGGCCAGTGCCCGTCGCGCCAGACCGATCGCCATACCGCATTGCAGACCGAGAAACGCCGGGCGCACTGCCGGCAGAAACTTGCGTGCATCTTCATGCAGCAACCATTCGCGAGCGACGGCCACTTGGGCAAAATCGATGGCGGCAGTGTTGCTCGATTGCAGCCCCATCAGTTGCAGGTCGGCGGAACGTTGCACACCGGCCGCGTCATCCGCAATCGCCAGCACGAACGGCGAACCGCCCTCCTCGTGCTCGATTGCCGCCGCCACCACAAAACCGCTTTTGCGCAGATTGGTGACCCAGTGCAGGCGCCCGTTCAAGGTCCAGCCGTCTGCGGTGTGGGCGGCGCGCACTTGCAATGCCTCGATGCCGGACAGGTACTTCATCGCGTTGGACAAACCGGTGGCTCCAGCCAGTTCTCCACTGAGCAGCGACGGCAGCAGTTTTTCCCTCAGCGCAGCGTTGGGACTGTGCAGCAGGTATTCGATAAAGGCCCGTTGGCCCCAGAACACAAACGCCGCCGCCAGTGAATGGCTGGCGACAGCGGCCAGGGTTTCCACGGCATCACTGACGTGACCGCCGCTGCCGCCCAGCGCCGGGCTGATGCCGACGCGCAGCACCTCGGCTTGCGCCAATTGCGTCAGCACCTGCTGCGGATCGCCGTCGCCCGCATCCAGTGCCTGGGCGTTGTGTTCCAGCCATTGAATCAATGCCGGATTGAGCATGTCGTTTTTTCTCCTTTTTACGCAGCCGCATCAACCATAGACGACGCTGCCGGAACCGCTGGCCGATTACGCGCGATACGGGGCCAGTTCGGGGTTGAGCGGCGTGTCGGCGAATACGTTGGCGAAGTTGCACAGGGTCGCCAGGCTGATGCCGAGAATCACTTCCAGCGCATTGCCTTCGGTGTAGCCCGCGGCCTTGAACTGGTTGAAGGTCTGATCGCTGACCTTGCCCCGTGTGGCAATCACTTCGCGGGCAAACGCGGCCAGGGTTTCCAGTTTTTCCACGGGGACAGTGGCTTTTTCACGCAGCGCACTGACGACTTCCGGCGGCAGTTTTGCCTTATTCAGCGCGACGGCGGTATGACCTGCGACACAGAAATCGCAACCATGGTTGGTCGCCGCAATCAGTTGCACCACTTCGCGCTCGGCGAGGCTGAGTTCGGACTTGCCATTGAGCGCCGATACCGTAACGTAGGTTTCCAGCGCGGCCGGGGCATTGGCCAGCACGGCCAGCAGGTTCGGAATGAATCCGGAGTTTTTCTGCGCATTTTCCAGAAACGGTTTGGCGGCTTCGGGAGCGCTTTGCACAGTGTGTAGAGTAAGGCGCGACATGGAGTGGACTCCTGCTGTTGAGTGTCCGGCCAGTCTGTTGGTTATAAAAATTTCGATCCATATTCTAAAGTAGCGATTACTTGCTCCTGAGTGTTTCCATTAGATGATTTCGTCCAGCCCACTGGTTGATTGGTTATTAGAAAGCCTCGAACTCGATGCGAGCCTGTTTCACGTCGGCCGCTATTGCGGTGGTTGGCACGCCAGCACCCAAGGGCTGGCGCGCGCAAGCTTCCACTTGATCGTGCAGGGGCGTTGCTGGCTGCACATCGACGGGCAGGAGCAGCCAATTCCGCTGAACACCGGGGATGCAGTGTTCCTGCTGCGGGATCTGAATTACCGCCTCTCCAGCGCCGAAGAGACGAGCATCGCCCAGACGCTGCCGCGCATAGCCATGACCGCGCTCGACAGTCAGGCGCAGGACGGTGTCGGGCTGGTTTGCGGGTTCTTTCATTTCAAGTCGGGATTGTCATCGCTGATCATCGAAGGCTTGCCGGACTGGATCATCCTGCGCGCGGGCGATCCTTCTTCGAGCGCGGCGCGAGCCTTGTTCGAGTTGATCCTGCAAGAGTGCGAACGCCTGCCGACGCCCTCCTCGGCGCTGCTCGAACGCTTGAGTCATCTGCTGTTTTTGTACGTGTTGCGCCAGCAGATGACCGACAACCAGAGCCTCGGCGGCCTGGTGGCATTGGCGCGCAATCCGCAGTTCGCGCCGTTGCTGGATCAATTGATCGAACAACCGCAATTGCCGTGGTCACTGGAGAGCATGGCGGCGAGTATCGGCCTGTCGCGCTCGGCGTTTTTCAAACGCTTCAATGAGCTGGCCGGGCAGTCGCCGGGGCAAGTGCTGCTGGCGTTGCGCATTCGGCATGCCTGCCAGTTGCTGCGAGCCAATCACACGGTGGAGCAGGTGTGCGCGGCGGTGGGCTATCAGTCGATCGCCGCGTTTACACGGGCGTTTGCCAAGTCGGTGGGGGTGCAACCGGGGGCTTATCGCAAGCAGCATGAAGGGCGCTGAGCTACGCGTGCCGTCGCTACTGGAAAGCACAGAGAATCTGTGGGAGCGGGCTTGCTCGCGAAAGCGGCGGTACATCCAACATCTTTATTGACTGAACTAGCGCTTTCGCGGGCAAGCCCGCTCCCACAGGGGATGGTGTCGATCAGCGGATCGGTGTACACCGCAAAAACCTGTGGGAGCTGGCCTGCCAGCGATGGCGTTGGTACATCCAACATCTTCGTTGACTGAACCGGCGCTTTCGCGAGCAAGCCCGCTCCCACAGTGGATGGTGTTGATCAGCGGATCTGTGTACACCGCAAAAACCTGTGGGAGCTGGCCTGCCAGCGATGGCGTTGGTACATCCAACATCTTCGTTGACTGAACCGGCGCTTTCGCGAGCAAGCCCGCTCCCACAGTGGATGGTGTCGATCAGCGGATCTGTGTACACCGCAAAACCTGTGGGAGCTGGCCTGCCAGCGATGGCGTTGGTAGATCCAATATCTTCGTTGACTGAACCGGCGCTTTCGCGAGCAAGCCCGCTCCCACAGGGGATGGTGTTGATCAGCGGATCTGTGTACACCGCAAAACCTGTGGGAGCTGGCCTGCCAGCGATGGCGTTGGTAGATCCAACATCTTTGTTGACTGAAACGGCGCTTTCGCGAGCAAGCCCGCTCCCACAGTGGATGGGGTCGATCAGCGGATCTGTGTATACCGCAAAAACCTGTGGGAGCTGGCTTGCCAGCGATGACGTCGGTACATCCAACATCTTTATTGACTGAACTAGCGCTTTCGCGGGCAAGCCCGCTCCCACAGGGGATGGTGTCGATCAACGGATCTGTGTACACCGCAAAACCTGTGGGAGCTGGCTTGCCAGCGATGGCGTTGGTACATCCAACATCTTCGTTGACTGAACCGGCGCTTTCGCGAGCATGCCCGCTCCCACAGTGGAGGGGGTCGATCAGCGGATCTGTGTATACCGCAAAAACCTGTGGGAGCCGGGCTTGCCCGCGAATGCGGCGGTACGTTTGGCATCCTGGCTTAGTTCGTTTCTTATTCCATTAATCAACCACAAAGCCATTTTTTAATCTTTTATCGCTATTAAACTCGCCCCTTATAATTGCGCGTCTGCACTTAACTCATAAAAAAGGATGTTCCATGCAAAGACGCCTGTTACTGGCTGCACTGTTTGTCGCTGTCGCCGGGTGCGCCAGTCCTCCTGCTGTTTCGGTGCATACCAAAGACCCCGCCAGTTCGACCCTGCAAGGTGATGCCACGCGTCCGGCGCAGGCACAGTGGATCCGCACCGAGCTGTACTTCTCGGTGGGCACCGTGGATGGCAAGGAAGGCGCGGTCAGCCCGGCGCGCTGGCGCGAGTTTCTCGACAAGGAAGTGACGTCGCGGTTTCCCGACGGTTTCACCGTGTTCGATGCCTATGGGCAATGGCGTGATCATGGGGCGAAAGAGCCTGAGCGGCTAAGCACCAAGGTCATTGTGATCCTGCACGAGAACAGTCCGCAGAACGCCGGCAACATCGAGGCGATTCGTCTGGCGTACAAACGCATTACCGGGGATCTGTCGGTGCTGCGTCTGTCGCAACCGGCCGACGTATCGTTCTAATCGTTCATCTGTCCGAGAGCTTGCCGAGGCGTCGACGCCAGGCGGCTCGATCCCGCCAGCAGCAGCGCGCCGACCAGCAACACACCAATCCCCAAAAACGCGCCCCACCCCACCACCGTCACGCTCGAATAGAGCATGTACAGGCACAGACCGAAAAACAGCAGCGGCAACAGCGGATACAACGGCACCCTGACCGGCCTCGGCACCTCAGGGAAACGCCGGCGCAGGATGATCAACGCCAGGCTGCTGAAGCTCAGAAACAACCAGTACACCGGGGTCAGGTACTCGACCATGGTGTTGAAGCCGCTCTGGGTGAAACTGCCGAACAGCACCAGCAACAACGCCACCGCGCCCTCCGCCAGCAAGGCTTTGCGCGGCACGCCGTCGCGTTCGTCCCACTCGCCGAAACGACGCAACTGCGGCACATCGCGGGCCGCGGCGTAAGTGGTGCGCGCGCCGACCAGCAAGGTCGAGTTGATGCTGGCGATCGCCGCGATGCCGACCATCAGCAAAATCAGCAGCACCCCCGGCGCACCGAATGCACGGTTCAACAGCTCCACCGCCGGTGCGTTGCTCGCTGCCAGTCCAGCGAAACCCAGGCCTCGAACGAGCGCCCAGTTCAGCGCCAGATAAATCGCCATCAGCACCGTCAGCGCACCGAGCATGGCGATGAATATTCCACGTCGACCATCGCGCACTTCCGCCGACAAGGTCGCCGCATCGCTCCAGCCGCCGAACGCCAGAAACACGAAAATCATCGCTGCGGAAAATCCGGCCATACCGGTGTTTTCCGGCGTGACCGAAATGCTCGGTGGCGGCGCTTCAATCCCCTGCCACGCCAGCCACACCCCGGCGCTGGCGATGCTCAGAAAGCCCAGCGCCAACAGGCCCACCAATAAGGTCTGGGTGATGAAACCGATGTGCTTGCCGGTGAGATTGAGCAGCACCAGCGCGGCGATCACCCCGCCGGCAAACAGGCCCGAGCCGTATCGACCGAGCGGTACCACGGCATTGACGTAATCGGCAAACATGAACGCCGACAAGGCGATCCAGCCGGTGTGCATCACCGAAAAGCGCGACCAGGCGAACAGGAAACCCATGCGCTCGCCATAGGCCGTGCGCAGAAAGTGATAGTCGCCGCCCGGGTGCGGAAATGCGCTGGCCATTTCGGCGAAGCACAAGGCCCCGCTCATCGACGCGAGACCGCCGAGCACCCAGACCCAATAGAAATATTCCGGCCCGACATTCAGCGCCACGGTCGGCGCGGTTTTCAGGATGTCGGTGGTGATCACCATGCCCAGCGTGATCAGCAACGCCTGCAGCACCGGCAGATGGCGCTTGGGGCCGTTGGAGTGATTCATGGAGAGGTCCGCAAAAAGTCCGCCATCCGTGGCGGATCGGCTCAGAAGCCGTAGGTGGCGCTGGCATAGTAGTACGCGCCGTTGGTGCCGATCGGCGACAGCACGTCATACGGCAGGTTGCCGCCGTAGTTGATCGCCGAGCCGGAGCGTTCCGGGTAATTGTCGGTGAGGTTGTTGCCGCCCAGGGCGACGCTGAATTTCGGGGTGAATTTGTAGGTCACCTCGGCGTCCAGTTGCCACACCGCGCCGTAGGTCTGCTCCGGTTGCGAGTCGCCGAAATCGAACACCCGGGTGGTCTCGCCCTGACGGGTCAGACGCCCGAGCAGACCCCAGTGTTCGCTGGCCCAGTTGGCGGAAAACACGAAACGATCCTTGGGTGCGGCGTCGGTCAGGGTGTTGGTTTCTTCAACGCCGACCAGTGCATCGTTGCCGATACCCAAAGCCGTCAGTTGCGACGGCGTACCTTTGGTGCTGGTGACTTTGGTGTGGTTGTAGGTGTAGGCGGTGGTCAGGCCCAACGTCCCTTCATACAGTGGCTGGTGATAGTTGAGCACCAGTTCGGCGCCGTGGGTGCTGGTGTCGGCGGCGTTGGTGAAGAAGTTCACATCATGCACTCCGGCCACACCGAAGTTGTCGTTGATGTATTGCTCCATGGCGTCGCTGCCGATGCGCTGCGACAGGGTGATGCGGTCCTTGACGTCGATGCGGAACACATCGAGCGAGGCATCGAAGCGTTCGTTGAGCTGGAAGGTCAGGCCGAGGCTGAAGTTTTTCGAGGTTTCCGGATCGAGCTTTTGCGCACCCAGCGCACGCGCGATCGGGTCGTTCACCGAGAGCACGCGAATATCGGTGAGCGTGCCGCCTTCGCCGAAGTTGCTGGTGGTGTTCTGGAACCCACTCTGCGCCAGCGACGGCGCGCGGAAGTTGTTCGACACCGCACCGCGCAGCGCCCACTGCTCGGTCAGTTTGTAGCGACCACTGAGCTTGCCGGTGAGTTTGCTGCCGGCATCGTCGTAATGTTCCCAGCGGGTGGCGGCGTCGACGAAGAAGCGGTCGGTGAGATCGCCCGACAACTCGGCGTAAGTCGCGAACACGTTGCGGTCCAGGTCCGACTCTTCGCTGGGGCGCAGACCGTTGGCGCCATCAGCGCCGGAGCCAATGTAAGAGGCCTCGTCACCCGCGTAGGTCAGGTAGTTTTCGTAGCGATATTCGCCGCCCAGCGCCAGCACGAACGAGCGTCCGCCCAAGCGCAGCTCGCGGCTGAAATCGAGGTTGGTGGTGGTCTGGCGCAGCTCGTAATCGCCGGTGTCGAACTTGGTCGGCGAGTCCTCGCCGAGACTGACGTTAAGGGTGCGGCGGGTGGATCCGTCGAAGCGGTTACGGCCGTGGGTAACGCTGCTGTCGAAGTCCCAGTCTTCGCCGATCATGCCTTTGAAACCGGCGGTGGCGGAGACGTCCTTGTTGTCGCCCAGCGACTGCGGCAGGTAGCCGTTCGGATAGAACTGCGGCTGCTCGTAGGGGTAGCGATAGAACTCGGCGCCAGTGGTGTGGCGCTGGTTGTAAGTGCCGAAGCTGTAGGCTTTTCCGCCGGCCAGCGGCAGCTCGCTGTTGAACCACAGGTTGACGTCCCGCGCCAGACCGTCGCCCATCACGTAATTGCGCTGGTCGGGGGTATCGGCAAAGCCATCGAAACCGGCGCGGTTGGTCGGGTTGCGATTTTTGTACTCGGTGCCGCCACGAATGAACCCACCCTCTTCGCCCAGACGCGTGCCGATCTTGGCCGTGGTCACGCTGTTCTGGCCGTCGGTGGTGGTTCTGCCGATGGCGTCCTGATGGGTGTGAAACGCGCCGTAGCTGGTGGACACTTCGCCGCCCTCGGGGGCGTCGTCGAGGATGATGTTGATCACCCCGGCAATCGCGTCGGAACCGTACTGCGCGCCGGCGCCATCGCGCAGCACTTCGATGCGTTTGATCGCGCTGATGGGGATCGAGTTGAAGTCCACCGGCGCCGTGCCACGACCGATTTTCGACGAGTCGTTGACCACTGCCGAAGTATGACGGCGCTTGCCGTTGACCAGCACCAGCACCTGGTCCGGACTCATGCCGCGCAACTGTGCGGCGCGCACATGGTCAGCGCCACCGGAGTTGGACTGACGCGGCATGCTGAACGATGGCAGCAACGTTTGCAGCGCCTGGCCCAACTCACCGTCGGCCGCGCCGGTGGACTTGAGATCGGCGGCGGTCAACACGTCAACCGGCACCGGAGAATCCAGCACCGTGCGAGCAGTGCCACGGGTGCCGGTGACCAGCACGGTACCCAGCCGTGTGTCATCGTCAACGCGCGTGGGAGTGTCTTCGGCTTGCGCCGGAACTTGCCAGATCGCACCGACAACCGCGATGGCCAGTAATGAACGGGAACGGTGATACATGTGACAGCTCCTTTATCGCAGCTAATACCCGGCCGTTGCCGACAATAAGGGTTCGGCAATCAATGCACGGCAATGTCTGCTGTAGTTTTAGAAATCAGGAAGGCGGTGAAGGCTGGTTAAACGTATTGAGTTGGTTAAGCGCAGAATCCCCGAAGTTAGTTTTTTCCCCTTGAACACCGATGCTAGACGGGCTGAGGCTTGCCGTAAAAGAACCAATAACACTTAGGTTAGATCGGGCTGATTAACTGTATTTAGTCCAACACAAGTGTTGCCAGAACAACAGTAGCTCAACTAAGCAGCAACTAACTCAAGCATGAATGCTGCCCCTTGTGGGAGCGGGCTTGCTCGCGAAAACTATCGTTCAGTCACCGAAAATATCGACTGGGCTGGCCCCTTCGCGAGCAAGCCCGCTCCCACAGGTTTGACGGGGTGAACACTGACTTCTCATCCACCACAGATCCAATGTGGGAGCGGGCTTGCTCGCGATAGCGGTGTATCAGCCACCGAAGCAGTTGAATGTCCGGGCCCCATCGCGAGCAGGCTCACTCCTACAGGTTGAACGGGGTGAACGCTGACTTCTCATCCACCACAGATCCAATGTAGGAGTGAGCCTGCTCGCGATAGCGGTATATCAGCCACCGAAGCAGTTGGATGTCCGGGCCCCTTCGCGAGCAAGCCCGCTCCCACAGGTTGAACGCGGTGAACGCATTGTTTTCATCCACCGCAGATCCAATGTGGGAGCGGGCTTGCTCGCGAAGAGGCCAGTCCAGTCACCCGAGATGTTGACTGCAGACAAGCACAAAACCTCAGTCGAATTCCTTTTCCAGCCAGGCATCCGCGGCGATGTCCAGGGCCTGCGCACTGAAGCGTTGTTCCGCAAACGGGTCGGCGTGCAGGTGAAAGCCGTTGCGCTCCCAGAAGCCGGGTTGTTCTTCGTCGACAAACTCCAGACCGCGCAGCCATTTGGCGCTTTTCCAGAAGTAGCGCCCGGCGACCACCAGCCGCAGCGGCCAGCCGTGCTGGGCGGTCAAGGGTTGGCCGGCGTAATGGGTGGCGAGCAGGCTGTCCGGGTGCAGCAGGTCGTCCAGCAACAGGTTGGTCTGGTAATCGTGATCGGCGTGGGCCATGACGAAACGTGAAGCGGGCTGGATATCGAGCTCGCTCAGCAGATCCTGCAGATGTACCCCGCTCCACTGCGTGTCGAACTTCGACCAGCGCGTCACGCAATGAATGTCACATTGCAACTCGCGCTGCGGCAACCTTTGCAGGTCAGCAAAACTCAACTCGACGACACGCCCGACCTTGCCGAACAGGCGCAGTGACCAGGTTGCCAACTCATACTCCGGCACCGTGCCTTCGTGGAGGATCGGGAACCGCTCCGTCAACACCTGCCCCGGCGGCAAACGTTGACCGAGCGCCGGATCAGCCTTGGGTGCGCGGCTGTTGCGCAAGCGCATGGCTTTGTTGTGCATATTCACTCCCAAGCGCGTCAGGATGCCTGCCGCGCATACAGCGCATCACCCGGTGATAACGGCTGCATTCAGTTCGCCACAGGAATCCACTCGGCCCGCGCCACGTTGGCGGTATCACCGAACGCCGGAAGTTTCTGCGCCAGGTCGCGGACGTTTTTCACGTCCAGATCGAGCAACTGCTGACGGGTGATCAGGGTCGGTGGTACCAGCACCTGATGCCCAGGATTTTCGCCAGCAATCAACATCGCCAGACTGCGCACGCTGATCGCCCCCGCCACTTGCGGATTGACCGCGGCGGTCGCCGCCCAGGCGCTGTCCGGTTCTTTCATGATCTGAATGTCGGCGGTGGAAATGTCGGCGCTGTAGATCTTCACCTTGCGCCCCAGCCCGGCCTCATCGACGGCGATTTTCGCACCTTTGGCGAACTCGTCGAACGGCGCGAAGATCACGCTGATATCCGGATTGGCCCGCAATACCGCGCTGGCCTGATCGGCCACCGAGTTGGCAATCGGCGGGTTGAGCGTGCCGAAACGCGCCTTCTCGATGATGCCCGGATTGGCCTTTTTCACCTGACTCCAGATCTCGTCGCGACGCTCCATCGGCGTGAAGCCGCTGATGTACACGTAACCCGCATCGAACCGCGTGCCGTTGTCCTTCACCGCCTGATCCAGCGCCAGTCGCGCCAGTGCATGGTGATCCTGCTCGACCTGGGTCACTTGCGGGCTGTTCAGATCGACGTCGAACGCCACCACCTTGATGCCTTTGGCGATGGCCCGGTCAATCGGTCCCTTGAGGGTTTCCGCCAGGCCCAGTTGCACGATGATCCCGTCGACGCCGAGGTCGATCGCCTGATCGATCATCTCGCCCTGACTCGCCGCCTGCTGCCGCGCATCGAACACCCGCAGATTGGCGCCCAGCGCCTCGGTCTGTTTTTCCACGCCGCGCAGATACGCCTCGGGAAAGTCCCCGGAAAACAGATAACCGACCAGCGCGATCTGCACCTGGCCCTTGTCGAACGGCGCCGGAGCACCCGGTAATGTCTTGGCCTGAGCGCTCAATGCCAATGCCGAGAGCACCGCGCCGGCGAGGCAATGGCGTGCGAACTGCTTGATTGAACCGTGCATACATCTTCCTTGCAGCGACAAATGAACCGGCTCAGCGCGCCCGATGCGCGAGGCCGAAGGTGAACATCAGGGCCAGCACCAGCACCAGTCCCTTGACGAAATCCTGCGCGTAGTACGGCGCGTTGAGCATGGTCAGGCCATTGAGCAGCGACGCCACCAACAGTGCGCCGACCAACGTGCCGAAGGCATTGGGCTTCTTCGCGCCGAGCACGGCAAAACCGATCAGCGCAGCGCCAAGCGCGTCGAGCACCAGACCGTTGCCGGAGCTGACATCACCCCGACCCAGGCGCGCCGCCAACAGCAAACCGCCGAGCGAGGCGAGCAACGCCGAGAGCACGTAAGCGAGCAGCTTGAAGCGTTGCACTGGCGCCCCCGCCAATCGTGCCGCCTGCTCGTTGCCGCCAATCGCATAAAACAATCGGCCGATGCGCGTGCGCTCAAGAAACAGCCACACCGCCAGCGCCACCAGCGCAGTGATCAACACCGGCACCGGCACCACGTCCCACAAGCGTCCGCGGCCGAGAGCGAGAAACGCCACACTGAACGTACCCTCGGTTTCCACGCCACTGGGCAAGGTCATGCCCACCGCAATCGAGCGCCCGCCCGTGGGAATCAGTTGCACGCCGATCACCAGAAACATGCTGCCCAGCGTTGCAAGAATGTCCGGCACCCGCAGCTTGACGATCAGCCAGCCATTGAGCAGCCCGACCAGTGCGCCACCAGCCAGACTGATCAGCACCGCCGGCACCGCGCCCCAGCCGAGCACCACCATCACGTAACTGGCGATCATCAGGCTCATCGCTGCCACCGCACCAATCGACAGATCAAGTCCGCCGACGGCCATGGTCAGCGTCACGCCAAGGGCCAGCAGCGCGACGATCGACACCGACTGCAAGATGCTGAACAGATTGCCGACGCGCAAAAACGCCGGCTCCGCGACACTGAAAAACACCACGATCAGCGCCAGCAGCCACAACAGGCCGTAGCGGATCAGCGCTTGCAGCAGGCGCTCGGCGGGTGCCGCAGCGGAAGACAACAATGAACTCGAATCAGGCACTCGCTCTGCTCCTTGGCGTGGCGTGAAAGGGATTTTCGCTAGCGTCGCTGCCGGCCAGCGCGGCGACCAGGGTCGCGCGCTCAAGGCCGGCGCGCGGGTATTCGGCGACCACCGCGTGATCGCGCACCAACAGAATGCGGTCGGCGATTTCCAGGGCTTCGTCGACATCGGCGCAAATCACCAGGGTCGCGCGGCCGCCGGCACTGTCGCGCAGCAGTTGGCCGATCTCGCGGCGGGCGCGCACGTCGACGCCCTGAAACGGCTCGTCGAGGATCAACACCCGCCCGTCCCCGAGCAGCCAACGGCCAAGCACGACCTTCTGTTGATTGCCGCCGGACAGCGCGCTCATCGGCACCTCGATCCCGGCGGTCTTGATCCCCAGCGCCGCGACTTGCGCCTCGACCGCTGCGGCTTCGGCGCGGTTGCGAATGAAACCGGCACGGGTGAAGCGCTCCAGAAACGGCAGCGTCAGGGTGCGGCGCAGGGAAAAGTCGGGCACCAACGATTGACTCGCGCGATCCTCCGCTGCGAGAAACACACCGCTGCGAATCGCCGCCCTTGGCGAACCCGGCAGCCATTCCACGCCATCGAGTTGCAGGCTGCCGGCCACGGCTTTGCGCAAACCGAACAGCACTTCGGCGATCTCGCTTTTGCCGGCGCCGAGCAGCCCGGTCAGCACCACCACTTCGCCTTGGTGCAGGTCGAAATCGAAACGCCTGGAGCGCGGCAAAATCTGCAAACCGCGCACACCAAGGACTTTTCGGCCCACGCTGCCGGGCGTGTAGACATGCCCGTCCAGCGCCTGCCCGAGCATCGCCTGCACCGCCTCGGGCAACTGCCGTGCGCTGAATTCTCCGGCCAGTCGCCCATCGCGCAGGACAATGGCGCGATCCGCCACCCGTTGCAGATCGGACAAGCGATGGGAGATGTAAACAATCGCCACGCCACGGCTGCGCAGGGTGTCGATCAGACCGAACAGCCGTTGCGCCTCGGCATCCGACAAGGCTGCGGTCGGCTCATCGAGAATCAGCAGACGCGGCTGCAAGGCAAAGGCCCGCGCCAGCACTACCAACTGCCGTTCGGCCAGGCCCAGGTGTTCAATCGGCTGCTCCAGCGGCAACACCAGACCCAGCCCGGCCGCGATGCTCGCGGCGCGCTCCAGCAAGCGTTTGCGATTGAGCCAGAAGTCCGCGTCAGGCTTGCACAACTCATCGAGCAGCAGGTTTTCCGCCACGCTCAAACCGGGCGCAATGCCCTCGTTGATCTGCTGATGCACCGCGACAATCCCGACCCGACGTGCCGACAGCGGCGAGCTGAATTGCCGGGGCTGCCCGTCGATGTAAATCTCGCCGCCATCGGCGCGCTGGCTGCCGGCGAGAATCTTCACCAGCGTTGATTTGCCGGCACCGTTGGCACCGAGCAACGCCACCACTTCGGCGGGATGAATCTGCAGGCTGACGCGATCCAGTGCGCGGTTCGAGCCAAAAGTTTTGCTTAGTTCGCGCACCTGAATCAGCGGCGCGCGGGCCACGACGACACTCATAAAATTCCTTAACGTCGATGGGCCAGCGAACGTACCAGCCGGTCGCCCAGGCTCTGCACGCCCTGCACCAGAATGACCAGCACCACAACGGTGGCGACCATCACTTCATTGTTGAAACGCTGATAGCCGTAACGGATCGCCAGATCACCGAGGCCGCCACCGCCAATCACCCCGGCCATGGAAGAAAAACCGATCAGCATCACCAGCGTCAGAGTGATCCCCGCCAGTAATGCGGGCAGCGCTTCGGGCAACAGCACTTTGAAAATCACATGACGGATATCGCCGCCCATGGCGAGGATCGCTTCGATCCGGCCCTTGTCGACCTCATCCAGCGCGTTCTCGACGATCCGCGCAAAAAACGGAAACGCGCCAATGGTGATCGGCACCACCGCCGCGGTGCTGCCGAGGGTGGTGCCGACCAGCAGACGCGTCAGCGGAATCAGCGCAATTAGCATCACCACAAAGGGCAGCGAGCGCCCAAGATTGACCAGCGAACCCAGCGCAGCATTGAGGCGTGGCAGCGGCCACAGTCCGTCGCGCCGACTGACAAACAGCAACACCCCGAGCGGCAAACCGATCAGCAACGTGAACAGCCCGGCGAGCAAGATCATGTACAGGGTTTCGCCGGTGGCGTTGAACACCAGTTGCAGGATTTCATTCCAGTCGATGCTGCGGTTCATGGCTGCGCCGCCCGTACGCCGTATTGCTTGAGGAAGCTGAGACCGGGAATGTCGTGGCCCAGCGGCAGGCCGCAGGTCGGACGCAACGAAGTGCCGAGACTCGATTGCGGATCGGCGAGCAAGCGCGGCACCGGGCCGGACTCGATCAGACGCCCGTCAGCCATGCACGCCGCGTGATCGCAGATCGACTTGACCACCTCCAGCTCATGGGTGATCAGCACGATGGTCACGCCCAGTTGCCGGTTGATGTCGCGCAGCAGTTCGAGAATCGACGCGGTGGTTTCCGGGTCCAGCGCGCTGGTGGCTTCGTCCGACAGCAAATACGCCGGCTCGGCGGCCAGGGCGCGGGCAATCCCCACCCGCTGTTTTTGCCCACCGGACAACTGCGAGGGAAAGGCTTGCGCCTTCTCAGTCAAGCCGACCAGTTCCAGCAGCTCGCGCACCCGCACATGGCGCCACGGTTTGCCGACGTTGGCGATTTCCAGCGGCACGGCGATGTTGTCGAACACGGTGCGCGAGTGCAGCAGATTGAAGCCCTGGAAGATCATGCCGATGCGCTGACGCTGGCGGCGCAGGTCGCTGGCAGACAGCGTCAACAGGTCCACGCCGTCGATCAGGATTCGCCCGCTGTCCGGGCGTTCGAGCAGATTGAGACAGCGCAACAGGGTCGACTTGCCTGCCCCACTTCGCCCGAGGATGCCGTAGATCGCACCATCGGGAATGCTCAGCGACACCTGATCCAGTGCCGGCGCGGCGGCTGACGGGTAGGTCTTGCTGACCTGCTCGACGACGATCATGGTTTGGCATCCACCACGGGGATCACCGAACCCTTGAAGTTATCGGTGATGTATTTCGCCACTTGCGGCGAGGTCAGGTCCTTGGCCAGTTGCGCGATGCGCGGATCGTTCTGCAGTTTCGGCGTGGTCACCAGAATGTTGGCATACGGATTGTGCTCGGCCTTCTCCAGCCCCAGCGCATCCTGGGCCGGCACCAGTCCGGCTTCCAGTGCGTAGTTGCCGTTGATCACCGCAAGGTCGACATCGTCCAGGGCCCGAGGGATTTGCGGCGATTCGATTTCAAGGATCTTCAGCTGTTTCGGGTTCTCGGCGATGTCCTTGGGCGTGGCCTGATCGGCTGCCGGATCCTTGAAGCCGGGCTTGAGTTTGATCAGCCCGTTGTCCTGCAACAGGTACAGCGCACGACTCAGGTTGGTGACGTTGTTGGGAACCGCCACGGTGCCTTTTTCCGGCACGTCGGCGAAGCTTTTGTGCCGGCGCGAATAGATGCCCAGCGGCTCGATATGCACCGTGGCGGCCACCGCGAGTTTCTGCCCCAGCGCTTGCTCCTGGGATTTCAGATACGGCAGATGCTGGAAGTAATTGGCATCGACATCGCCATGCACCAACAGCTCGTTGGAGTTCACGCCGTTGGGAATCTCGATGACCTTGAGGTTGAGTTGCGGATCGATTGTCTGGATGTACGCGAGAATCTGCGCGTGCGGCACCGGGTCGGCGGCCACCCGCAACGGCTCCAGTGCCTGAGCGCCGAACGAAGTCGCCAGCGCGCCGAGCACGGCCAGGGTCAAACCTGCTTTTTTCAACATGTGCGGAGTCCTTGAGCGAGTGATGAATCAGGCGTTGGCGGTCTTGCGCAGCGGTGCTGCAGGAATCAATGCATCGGCATAAAAGCGCCGGGCGACGTCGGGGTGCGAGCGCAAACGACCCTTTAGGTAGTTCCAGCCGACATCGCGAAACAATGGATTGAGCGGATCACTCGCCGGGCCACGCGCTTCACGCAACAGCACGGTGGGCAACGGATACAGCGGCACCACGGCATCGAGTTGCGCGCCGAGGAAGAAGGCGATGGACAAGCGCTCGCTGCCTTCGGGTGGCGACACCACCCGATGCACCGTGGCGCGCAGATAACCGTTGGTGGCCAGCTCCAGCAGTTCGCCGATGTTCACCACCAGCGTGTTGTCGCGGGGCAGCGCATCGATCCAACGCCCTTCCTCGATCTCCACTTGCAGACCGGCCTGCTGGTCTTGCAGCAGAAAGCTCAGGAAGCCCGAATCCTTGTGCGCGCCGACGCCTTGCTGGCTCGCGTTGGCGGCCTGGCCTGGATAGCGCATCAACTTGATGTGTTCGTTGGGCTTGTCGCCGTACAACTGATCGAACGCGTCCGCCCGCAGCGACAGCGCCTGGGCAAAGGCACGCAGCAAACGCAACGCCATGCGCGTCATCGCCTGTTGCCATTCGAGCAGCAACGGCTTGAGTTGCGGCAAGGCCTGCGGCCATTGGTTGGGCCCCTGCAAGCGCGCCCACAACGGGCTGTCCGCGTCCAGCGGCAACGCTTCGCGCTCGGCGCCGAGATCGAACTGCTCTCGCCAGTCGGGTTGACCACGGGTGATCTCGGAAGCGGCACGGTTGTATCCGCGAAAGTGCGGCGAATTGATCATGCCGACGGCGGTCTTTTCCTGCTCGGACAAGGCAAAGAACTGACGGGCGTGGTCCTGCACCTGCTTGAGCAGGTGGCTGTCGATGCCATGGCCGGTGAGATAGAAAAAGCCGACGTCACGCGCGGCGTGACGCAGGTTTTCAAGAAATTCATAACGCTGTTGCGCGGTGCCTTCGAACAACGAAAGGTCCAGCGTCGGCAGCGTGGTGATATCGAGGGTATGCGGCATGATTCACTCCCGTGTGAACCAAACCTGAAGAGCCTTTGATCGATTCAGCGTGTGCCGTCATGGCAATCGGGGGTCTATCGGTTTGATGCGTTTGATTCGTCGTGAGACAAAACTAAACGATCTTAAAAACGACGAACAAATACCCTTTTTGCATTAGCTTAGGCCTGACGCTCAAGTTCGCTGTCTGCGCGCAACAGCTCTCCCGCTTCCACTGATCAGCGTGCCGGGTCATAAAACGGCTCGACTGCCACCCGGCTGCCGACGAAGAAACTGTCAGCCACCAGCCGCAGCGGCTGCAGATCGACGTCGCTGGCACGATCGCCAATCAGTTGCTGAAAGTGTCGATACACCGCCGTGTACTCGCCCTCTTCCGACACCGCCTGGCGCACGCCGTCGATGCTCAGCAGCGCCCCGCCGTTATCCAGCCGCAGCAGCCCTTCGGCGCAGCGCATCTCGATGCTCCAGAGTTCGTCGTGACCGTGGTCGAAATCAAACTCCGCCTGCACGTCGAGCCGGTTCGCGTCAGACATCTTGATCGACGCGGCAATCGGCGACTGGCAGTTGTCCGGTACGCGCAGTTCGGCGGCTTCGACAAACAATGGCTGCGCCAGCAAACGGGTGACAATCGACAAGGCATTGATGCCCGGATCGAAAACGCCCAGACCACCGGGTTGCCAGATCCACATCTGACCGGGATGCCACTTGCGCACGTCTTCCTTCCAGTCGATCTGCACGCTTTGCAACGTGCGGCCGGCGAGCCAGTCGCGGGCGGCTTCAATGCCGGGGGCGTAGCGCGAATGCCAGGCGAACAACGCACTGACACCCTGCTGCTGCGCCTGACTGACCAGGGCCAGCGCCTCGCCCAGCGTCGCGCACGGCGGTTTTTCCACCAACACATGTTTGCCGGCGGCCAGCGCCTGCTGCACCAGTGCGAACCGACCTTGCGGCGGCGTACAAAACGCAATCGCATCCACCTCGGGGCCGTTTTCCAGCAACTCGCTCAACGAGTGAAAGTTCTCCACCCCGACACAGGGTTTGCCTTGCGTGGCGACCGCCACCAGGTGAAATCCGGGATTGGCGTTGATCGCCGGAACATGTTGATCCTGGGCAATCTTGCCGTAGCCCACCAGACCGAGACGGATCGGTTGCATCAGTGACTCCTGTTTTTGTCTTGTTGTCGTCAGCGAGTGCGCAGATTAGCCGTAAACGTCAGGGAATACCCAGCTGAGTCTGATCAAAAACCCGCAGAAGCCAGCGCTCACTTCACCACAACGGGTAGCAACGCTGATGCAGCGGCGCAAACAAAGAAAGCCTGCTTTTCAGGGCAGGCTTTCACGTTCACAACGCTGCAGTCACTTCTGCTGCGCGTTCAATGCCGAGTAACTGTTCATCAAATTCCGATAGTTCGGAATCCGCTGCGACAGCAGATTGCCCAGCCCTTCGATGTCGTTGCGCCAGTCGCGGTGCAGCTCACAGGCGACCGAGAACCAGTTCATCATTTGTGCGCCGGCCTGGGTCATGCGGCTCCAGGCGGCTTGCTGGACGGTGGTGTTGAAGGTGCCGGAGGCGTCGGTGACGACAAATACGTCGAAGCCTTCAGCCAGTGCCGACAGGGTCGGGAACGCTACGCAGACGTCGGTCACGACACCGGCGATGATGATCTGCTTGCGGCCGGTGGCCTTGATCGCCTTGACGAAGTCTTCGTTGTCCCAGGCGTTGATCTGGCCCGGGCGGGCAATGTACGGCGCGTCGGGGAACATTTCTTTCAGTTCCGGAACCAGCGGGCCGTTGGGGCCTTGTTCGAAACTGGTGGTGAGGATGGTCGGCAGGTTGAAGAATTTCGCCAGGTCGGCCAAGGCCAGGACGTTGTTCTTGAACTCGTTCGGCGAGAAGTCCTGAACCAGAGAAATCAGACCGGTCTGGTGGTCGACCAGCAGAACTACGGCGTCGTCTTTGTTCAGGCGGTTGTAGGTTGCAGTGCTCATGGTTGAATCCCTTTTCTCGGTTGTGGTAGTTGGCGTTGCGTTGAACATGGGCACAGATTACTGACACGACCGGGGCCGATAAATCGGTTGAAAAGGGTTTCACTGTCAACTCATAACGGACAATCCTGGCGACATAACACTGACTTGCCAGCCTCCAACTCAATCCGGCTCGGGCATTGGTTTGGCGATCATCAAACTGTACGGTGCCCGGTTCAGGACCCTTGAGGCCTTGCGGGTAGGCGGTGCCCCATAACCCTGTGGGAGCGGGCTTGCCCGCGAAGGGGTCATTCCAGGCAACATCTCAAATGGCTGACACACCGCTTTCGCGAGCAAGCCCGCTCCCACACTGGATCTCGACAGGCCGACATTCCTGAGTTCACCGCATAACTCTGTGGGAGCGGGCTTGCCCGCGAAGGGGTCATTCCAGGCAACATCTCAAATGACTGACGCGCCGCTTTCGCGAGCAAGCCCGCTCCCACACTGGATCTCGACAGGCCGACATTCCTGGTTCACCGCATAACCCTGTGGGAGCGGGCTTGCTCGCGAAGGGGTCATTCCAGGCAACATCTCAAATGGCTGACGCACCGCTTTCGCGAGCAAGCCCGCTCCCACAATGATCTCGGCAGGCCGACATTCCTGGGTTCACCGCATAACCCTGTGGATGAAGTTATGAGCTAATAACACCTTCATTAAACCGTCTTTCAAACGTTGTACTAGGATAGGATCCACATCCTGACATTGCGCCGACCAGGGAACATGCGCGGCGCAGGTCAGGAATGGGACTGTTTCACCTGCAACTCATGGATGATGTTTATGAACTCACACCTGTTTCCCCACATCGGTAAAGTCATCGCCAGCACCGGCAGCCGGCACTTTCCGCGGATGCTGCATGACCTGATCCAGACGCAATTGGCGGTGGACGCCACCCACATTCGCCAGATGCGCGTCGAGCCGGTGGGCCGCCCCGCCCATCGCAACCCGCCGGAAACCGGCAAAGACTCGGCCCAGCAGGCTGAAACGGTATTCTGCGAACAGATTGCCGCACGCTCGAGCGAGCCGATGGACCCGCCAGCCTCGGCCAGCGCCGATGCCTCGCAGCTGCACCTGACCCGGCGCAAGGACGGCTACCGCTACGTGATTTCGGTATATCGCAACGACCAGTCGCAGCGATTCTCGGCTCAGGAGCAGAGTTTGTTGCAGGACATTTCTCCGGTGCTGTTGCCGATGCTGGAAAAACACATTCACGCCCTGCAACCCCAGCAGGCCAACACAGAAGACCCGTCGCCCGGCGCTGACGGCGCACAACAGGGCCTGGAAAACCTGCGGCTGCGCTTCAACGAGCGTCTGCAGCAACTGGGCCTGAGCCTGTCCAATCGCGAAACCGAAGTGTGCATCGGCCTGCTCGCCGGGCGTACCGCGCCGGAACTGGCCGAGCAGTTGCAGTTGAAGGTCAACACCGTGGAAAGCTACCTCAAGCGCGCCGCGATCAAACTGGGGATCAGTGGCCGGCATTCGTTGATGCGCTGGATGTATTCGCCTGAACATACCGCCACCCTGCCCGGCTCACCCCACGCCGCTTGATGATGCCCGATCTGCAGGAACTGCCGCTGCGAACAAGCCCGCTCCCACAGGAGAGTAAATCTCAAGGGTGGGAACGGGCTTGCTCGCGAAAAGGTCGTGTCAGGCACTTAAGGTGTCGGCTGACACACCGCATTCGCGAGCAAGCCCGCTCCCACATCGATATGCGCTGAGCCAACGGTTACGGCAACACCCGGTTAAAACTGTGGGAGCGGGCTTGCTCGCGAAGAGGCCGGTACGGCTGGCAACCATCTCATTCAAGCCCTGCAGACACTGCCCGCGACACGCACAGAAGGCGCCGAGTGATGCCGGGAAGCGTCTTTTTATCCACCGGGCCGTGCCTTACCACTCGTCAGAAAACAGCGCCTACCTGTAATTTCTGACAGTAGCCAGAGCCGTCATCTTCAGCGCTGAATAACTCCACGCCC
>NZ_JALMEX010000022.1:0-47174 GCF_023100605.1 Pseudomonas sp. MWU12-2020 | reverse complement strand
GAGCAAGCCCGCTCCCACAGTCGACTGCGTTCAGTCAGCAGGAATGCGGTCGAATGTGGGAGCGGGCTTGCTCGCGAAGGCGGCTTGTCAGGCGAAGAAGGACTTCACCTGAAACATCAAGCGCCGTGGCACTTCTTGAATTTCTTGCCGTTGCCGCATGGGCAAGGGTCGTTGCGGCCGACGTCTTTCAGGGCGTTGCGCACCGGTTCCTGGTGGGCGTGGCCGCAGTTCGGGCCGTGGACATGGCCATGGTCGTGATCGTGATGATGGTCATGATCGTGGTTGCAGTCAGGGCCATGGACGTGAGGTTGCTGAGTCATCGGTTGTGCTCCGGAATTAAATCGGCCGGGATTATCACGCCATTGCGCTCCAGGTGCACGTAGTGGGCGATGAATAAACCGGTTTCCATCTCGCCCTGCAGTTGATAAGGCACCTGCTGGTGCGGACTCTTGAGCATTTTCACCACGTCCTTCACTCGTGGCCACAGGTTGGTGCGGATCGGTATCCGGTAGAACGCGCTGCTTTTGGGGGGCACGGTGATCCAGTGTTCATGCTCGCCTTCGGCCAGCAGCAGATCCGCCAGATGAATGCGATATTCCATACCGCGCACGGTCAGGTCGCTGTCGTTGGGGTTGTCGATCCGAAAGTGCAGGATGAATTTCTGTTCGAGCAACTTGGCCCGCACCACCTCGACTTTCACCAGGTGCACGGCAGGGTCGACGCTGTCGTCGCTGAACCACGAGGCGCAACCGCCGAGGTTCAGCAACAGCATCAACGTGAAGAACTGGAATGTGCGCCAACGACCGAGCATGGTTGAACTCCCTTTGCAGCCAGTCTAGACGCTAAAAAAATTGCAGGCCTATGCGCCGAAATACCCTGCACAGCACTTCTTGAACTTCTGTCCGCTTGCGCACGGGCAACTGTCATTGCGCCCCAGCTTCAACTGCACGGTCGGGTCGATGAAGTACCAGCGCCCGCTGTTTTGCACGAAAGATGAGCGCTCGCGGTGGCTGTGTTCGCCCTGGCTGTCGTGCCAGCGCGCGGTAAAGGTGACAAAGGCGTGCTCGGGCTGGCCGCCGAACACTTCCGAGCTTTCGACCTCGAGGCCGAGCCAGGTGCTTTGCGCGCTCCAGGCGCTGATCGACTGCCGATCCAGACCCGCCTGCTGGGCGGGCAGGGTGGTTGCCACCAGATAATCGATCAGCCCCAGCACATAGGCGCTGTAGCGCGAACGCATCAGGGCTTCGGCGCACGGCGCGGGATGGCCTTCGTGATAGTGACCGCAGCAGGCCTCCAGCAGGTTGCCGCTGCCGCACGGGCAAATGGCTGTACTCATTGCATTACCACCAGTATTTCCCGAAGTTTTCCGGATTGGCCCAGAACCGCGAGTTGAGCCAGTCGGGGACTTGTTTGTAGTCAAGCAGATCGTAGGTGAACAGGGTCAGTACCTGCTCGTCACGCTGAAAACGTTCGCTGGCTTGCAGCGCCAGTGAATAGAAATCGGTCTCCTGCCAGCCGCTGGCCGGCAGGTCTGCCAGCACAGCGATGCGGCTGGCATTGAGGTTGCGGATCCCGCCCAGCAGATTCAGGCCGTCACGCTTGGGCAGATGCTCCAGGCAATCGACCACCAGCGCCAGATCGAAGCGCCGTGCCGCGAGTTCGGCGGGCAACGCACCGGGTTCGGCGTGGGCGACGCAGCAGTCCGGGTGCGCCTGCTTGAACGCGGCGAGCGCCGGAAATTCGCTGGCGCCGATCAGCAGCAGACGCGCCGGTGCATAGCGATCCAGTAAAGCGGCCAGCGCCTGTTGCGGCGTGCGCGAAGAAATGGCGACGTTCATCGAAGCTCCTCAATCAGATCGCCAAGACTAGCGCGCCAGACGGATCCGGCCTAGACCCCGTTTTGTCGCGTATGGCAAAAGTGCCAAATCCCTGTGAACACGGTCCCAAATGACGCTGGCCTATTGCTGGCGGAGATTAAAACTCCGGTCTTTACTCCGTGAATCGGTTCTAAGCCGATCCCTCAGGAGAAAACCAGATGAGCATAGTTCGGACAGCGTTACCTTTGATTCTGCTAACCAGTGTGTTGACTGGTTGCGCAGGTTTGCAGAAAACCGACTGGCCGACCTGTGCGGCGGTCGGCGGTGTGGTCGGTGCGGGCCTCGGCGCGACGGAAAGTTCGGCGTGGGCCGGCTACGGCGCACTGTTGGTCGGCGGTACGGCAGCCGCCTATTGCTGGGTACACGGTGATGGCGATGAAGACGGCGATGGTGTGCCGGACAGTCGCGACAAGTGCCCGCACACCCCTCGAGGCGTGCAGGTCGATGCTGACGGCTGCCCTCCACCGGCCCCTGCGCCAGTGGTAGAAGAGGCGGTCATTGTCAGGGAAGAAACCATCGTTATTCGTGATGTGCACTTCCAGTTCGACAAAGCCACCCTGACCGGTGCCGACAAACAGGTTCTGGACAAAGTCGCCACGCGCCTGAAACAAGAGTCGTCCACGGCGCAACTGACCGTGACCGGCCACACCGACAGCGTCGGCAGCGATGCCTACAACAAGAAACTGTCGGATCGTCGCGCGCACTCGGTGGTGGAATACCTGATTTCGCAAGGTGTGCCGCGTGCCAGCTTCGTCTCGGTATCGGGCATGGGTGAAAGCCAGCCAGTGGCGGATAACAAAACCGCTGACGGCCGTGCACAAAACCGTCGTACCGAAATCAAAATCGTCCGCTAGCCCCTCTCGCATCCGCGGCTTGTGCAGTCGCGGATGCGGGTCTTTACTCCTGTGTAACCGGTATGGGCCGGTGACACAGGAGCTTTCACAATGACTGTTTTCTCAAGGTCCGTCTTGCCGGTGCTGCTGCTGGGCAGCTTGCTCACCGGTTGCGCCACTCATAGCGATGGCGATGCCCCGCTCAATCAACGTACATGGCCGATCTGCAGCCTCATTGGCGGCTTGGTCGGCGGTGGGCTCGGCGCGATTGAAAGTGGCGGCTGGGCCGGTGGCGGCGCAGCGCTGGGGATTCTGACTGGCGGACTGATCTGTTACGCCCAGGATGGCGATGAAGACGGCGATGGCGTGTTCGACCGTCGTGATCGTTGCCCGGACACACCGCCCAATACGCCGGTCGATCACCGTGGTTGCCCGTTGCCGCAATATCCTGTGACCGAAAAACCTGCGGAGCCTGTAGCGCCGCAAACCGAAGTCATCACCCTCAGCGATGCCGGCAATGTGTTGTTCGATTTCGACAAATCGGATCTGACCCCGGCAGCCAAAGCCCAGCTCGATACGCTGATGGACAAATTGCGCAACGCCGACGTGGTGAGCATCAAGGTTATCGGGCATACCGACAGCAAAGGTTCGGACGCCTATAACCAGGCGCTTTCCGAACGCCGCGCGAGCAGTGTTGCCGCCTACTTGCTGAGCCAGGGTCTGGCGCCGGACAAACTGACCAGTGAGGGACGCGGCGAGAGTGAGCCGGTGGCTGACAATGCGACCGAAGAAGGACGGGCGAAAAACCGTCGGGTCGAGTTGCATATCAATCGCTGAGACTTGTCTGTAGTCCGCAGGCTAGAGCTGCCGGGCGACGATCATCGTCGAACCGGCAGCGATCCGACGACTGACAAAAGTTTTTTCTTTTGCCCCTCTGGCTTATCCCCCGTGTAAGCCGTTACTGTGCGCCCAAAGAATAATTCCGACACGGGGGAGCGTATGAAGGTTTTCTGGGGGCTGGGGCGTTTGCTGACCCTGCTGTTCTGGTGCGTGGTAGTGCTCAATCTGCTGATGCCGTTTGTGCATCCGCTGCATCTGCTGGTCAATCTGGCCGGCGGCTTGTTGCTGGCGCTGCATGTGCTGGAGTTGCTGTTCTCTCGCCTCGAGGGGCGTGCCAACCCGTGGCGTGACCGTCTGCTGATCCTGCTGTTTGGCGTTTTCCACCTGCAAACCATCCCGGCCCCGGCCGCTCCGGAGGCTTCTTCCCATGCGTAAACTTTGCCTGCTCGCTGCATTCATCAGTCCCCTGGCCTGCGCCCAGGTGGTCAGCGTCGAAACCAATTCCCTGATGCGCCTGCCCAACACCGCCAGCACCTTGCAGCTGGAAAAACTCGAAGTCGCCGATTACGGCACCTTGCTGATTCCTGCCAATGTGACCGAACTGACCGTCGGCGAACTGCGCCTGGGGCATGAAGCACGCATCGCGATCGTCCCGAGTGAACAGGTGCTGGACATGAAAGTCATTCGCGCCGAACTGAGCGAAGGCAGCCTGATTACTGCACGCGGGGCACCGGGGACCTATGAAAAAGCCGCCCGTGCCGGGCGTAATCTGAATCTGCAGTTCAAGGCGTTGACCGCGCCCAAGCTGTTTGTCGATGCCCGTGGCGGTACCGGCGCACCAGGTTTTGTCGGTCTGGATGGCGGCAACGGTGAAGATCCGGGCTGCACCTGGGGCGAAGCCGGACACGGTTTTGATGGCAGCAATGGCAGCGACGGCCAACCCGGTGCCCCGGGTGCGCTGGTGCGCCTGGAAGTGCCCCGCGAGTTTCCGGCCGAGCTGATCAAAGTCGACGTCGCTGGCGGCGCCGGTGGTCCGGCGGGTGTCGGCGGCAAGGCCGGCCAGGGCGGCAAGTCCAAGGGTTGCCTGGTGTACCGCGCTGATGGCGGCAAGAACGGCAAGGCCGGGGCTGATGGTCAGCCCGGGCCGGTGGGTGCGGCTGGTGCCGTGACCGTGCAACGCCTCTAAATAACAGCACTATTCACAATTGTGGCGAGGGAGCTTGCTCCCGCTGGGTCGCGTAGCGGCCCCATCCCAGATACCGCGCTTCATCAGATTGAACGCGCCAGCTGATTTGGGGCTGCTGCGCAGCCCGGCGGGAGCAAGCTCCCTCGCCACAAAAAGTGCCTGTCGTCAGCGGGTCAGAACATGGGCCGCGCGGCCGCAATCGCCACCAGCACCAACCCGACAATCAGATTGATCCCCACCACCCGGCGAATCCGCCCCAGCACCGCCGCACCCGCGGGCCAGTCTTTCGCCTCCACCGCTTTGCGCAACTCCGGCAGCATCAGGCCCTGAATCCGAATAAACAGCGCCGTCATCACCACATACAGCCCGATCATCACTTGCACATACTTAGGCGCGGTCTCGAAGCCGATGTGCTGCAAATGCAACATGCCGACGCCGCTGATCGGCAACAGGATCACCGCGACCCAGACCCAGCGGAAAAAACCTTGAAACACTTCCACCCACAAGGTCAGGCGGGCAGGGCCGTCGAGAGCCTTCACCGCCGCCGGGCGCAGGACCATCCAGGCGAAAAACATGCCGCCGACCCAGACCAGGGCGGACAAGACATGCAGCGGATAAACGAGGCTAAAAGGTGTCATTGGGGCACTCCGTTCTGCGCGGGACTGATTAGCGGGGTATGATAGCCGCCATCCAAAACCACTGAAAATTTATCCAGCGTTTTTTGCGCCCGACAATCAATGATCAGCACTGAACTCAAAACCACGATCCAGGGCGCCTATTCGCGTTTTCTTGAAGCCAAGAGCCTCAAACCGCGTTATGGCCAGCGCCTGATGATCGCTGAAATCGCCAAAGTCCTCGGGGATATCGACACCGACGACGAAGGCCGGCGCAGTGGCGACCCCGCAATTGTCGCGGTGGAAGCCGGCACCGGTACCGGCAAGACCGTGGCCTACAGCCTGGCGGCAATCCCCACCGCGAAGCTGGCCGGCAAGCGCCTGGTGATCGCTACCGCGACCGTGGCCCTGCAAGAGCAGATCGTCTACAAGGATTTGCCCGACCTGATGCGCAACAGCGGGCTGAACTTCAGTTTCGCGCTGGCCAAGGGCCGTGGCCGCTACATGTGCCTGTCCAAGCTCGACATGTTGTTGCAGGAAGGTCATGCGCAAACCGCCACCGCCCAGCTGTTCGAAGAAGAAGGCTTCAAGATCGAGGTCGACGAGGCCAGTCAGAAGCTGTTCACCAGCATGATCGAGAAGCTTGCCGGCAATAAGTGGGACGGCGACCGTGACAGCTGGCCAAACGCGCTGGAAGATGCCGACTGGGCGCGCCTGACCACCGATCACAGCCAGTGCACCAACCGTCATTGCCCGAACTTCGGCCAGTGCGCGTTCTACAAGGCGCGCGAAGGCATGGGCAAAGTCGACGTGATCGTCACCAACCATGACATGGTGCTGGCTGACCTGGCCCTCGGCGGCGGTGCGGTGCTGCCCGATCCGCGCGACACCATTTATGTGTTCGACGAAGGCCACCACCTGCCGGACAAGGCCATCGGCCACTTCGCCCACTACACGCGCCTGCGTTCCACCGCCGACTGGCTGGAAACCACCGCGAAGAACCTCACCAAACTGCTGGCCCAGCATCCGTTGCCGGGGGATCTCGGCAAGCTGATCGAGCAGGTGCCGGAGCTGGCGCGGGAGATCAAGACCCAGCAGCAGTTCATGTTCACCGCGTGCGAGCAGATCGCCGATTTCAAGCCCGGCGAAGACGTCGAAGGTCGCGAGCGGCCACGCCATCGTTTCGTTGGCGGGGTGATTCCCGAGCACATGCGCGAGATGGGCATCGAGCTGAAGAAGGGCTACTCGCGGCTCAACGATCTGTTCACCCGTCTGACCGACCTGCTCAAGGAAGGCATGGACGGCGAGGTCAACATCGGCATCGCCAGCAATCAGGCCGAGGAGTGGTATCCGCTGTTCGGCAGCCTGTTGTCCCGGGCTTCGGGCAACTGGGAATTGTGGACTGCATTTACCGCCGAAGACCCGGAAGACAGCCCGCCGATGGCGCGCTGGCTGACACTGGCCGAAAGCGGTTCGCTGTTCGATATCGAGGTCAACGCCAGCCCGATTCTTGCCGCAGAAACCTTGCGTCGGAGCCTGTGGAACGTGGCTTACGGCTGCCTGGTGACCTCGGCAACCTTGACGGCACTGGGCACCTTCGACCGTTTCCGCATGCGCGCCGGTCTGCCGAAAAAAGCGGTCACTGCCGTGGTGCCGAGCCCGTTTCATCATGCCGACGCCGGCGTGCTGCGGGTGCCGGATTTGAAGGCCGACCCACGCGACGCCGCGGCTCACACCGCCGCGATCATCCGCGAGTTGCCGGATCTGGTCGAAGGCTCGCGCGGCACGCTGGTGCTGTTCTCCTCGCGCAAACAGATGCAGGACGTGTTCGATGGCCTCGACCGCGACTGGCGCAAGCAAGTGTTCATTCAAGGCAACCTGTCGAAACAGGAAACCCTGAACAAGCACAAGGCGCGGGTCGATGGCGGTGATTCCAGCGTGCTGTTCGGCCTCGCCAGTTTCGCCGAAGGGGTGGACTTGCCCGGGGCCTACTGCGAGCACGTGGTGATCGCCAAGATCCCGTTCTCGGTGCCGGACGATCCGGTCGAGGCGGCGCTGTCGGAGTGGATCGAGGCCCGTGGCGGCAATCCGTTCATGGAAATCTCGGTGCCCGACGCTTCGCTGAAACTGGTCCAGGCCTGCGGGCGCCTGCTGCGTACCGAAGAAGACCGCGGCACCATCACTTTGCTCGATCGGCGCCTGGTCACCCAGCGCTACGGCAAGGCGATCCTCAATGCGTTGCCGCCATTCCGTCGTGAAATATCCTGAGACAACGGTGGGCAGTTTTGCCCGCCGCGTTGTCTATCTCTCCGCCATCGCTTTTCCATTGGCCTTTTGGTCGTTAGGGAGAACTCCGTTCTTATGATTCGCCGCTCGTTGCCTGCCGTGTTTGCCTTGATCTTCGCCGCCCCGTTGCTGGCGGCGCCTGCCGGTCAGCAGACCCTGTTCAACTTCGTCCGTCCTGCCGACGTGGTGAAAGTCGTCACCGAAAACACTGACCTGCCACAAGCCAACGCCGAGCAAACCCCGGAAGGTGAAGTGCTGCGCCGGGTGACGTTCAACCCGGTAGCCCGGCCGACCCTGCGCCTGACCCCGCAGACCGGCGCCTGGGACTGGTCGCAGTCGGGCATGATGAGCCTGCGTCTGCAGAGCGCAATGAACTGGGCCGTGACGGTTTACGTGCAAATCCAGAGCAACAACGGCCAGACGCTGACCAGCCGCGTCGACTTGCCGGCCGGACCCGCGCAAACCCTGCTGGTGCCGTTGGTGGCGACTTCGCCGTTGAGCCAGGGCATGAAGGCCGGGCCGCCGATGCCGATGACCGTCGATGGCCAGCGGATTCTGCTGGCCAGCAGCAGCGGTGAACTGGACCGCAGTCAGGTGGTGTCGGTGAGCCTGTGGATGGATCAGCCGAAAGCCGCTCAGAGCCTGCTGCTCGAGCGCTTCGGCGTGCAGGACGGCGATGCCGTGACCCAGGCCGTCTATGGCAATCTGGTGGACGCTTACGGGCAGTCGACCCGCAGCAAATGGCCGGAAAAAATCAGCAACGATGAACAACTGAAAGCCGCCGCCGCCAAGGAACAGCAACAGCTGAAAACCTGGCTGGCCGAGCGCGAAAAGTCTTCGCTGGACAAATTCGGTGGCTGGAACAAAGGCCCGGCGTTCAAGGCCAGCGGCTTTTTCCGCACCGAAAAGCGTGACGGGCGCTGGTATCTGGTGACGCCGGAAGGGCATCCGTTCTATTCGCTGGGGGTCAACACCGTCAGCCCGCAGGTCAACCAGACCTACGTCGCCGGGCGTGAGTGGATGTTCGAATCGCTGCCAAAACCAGACGAGCCACTTGCCAGCCATTTCGGCGAAGGCGACAACCGTGGCGGCAACGGTGCCGATCAGGGCCGTGGCTACAACGCCGGGCGCTGGTACGATTTCTACGGCGCCAACCTGCAACGCCTGTACGGCGAACCTTGCGCAGCGCAGGCACCCGCCGAACCGGCAGCCGAGCCGACCAGCGCCGCGCCATGCAAAGCCACGGTCGATGAGCAGAAGTGGGCCGCGCACACCCTTGATCGTCTGCAAGCCTGGGGTTTCAACACGGTTGGCAACTGGAGTGCCGATTCGCTGGGCGACGCAGAGCGGGTGCCGTACACCTTGCCGCTGTCGATCGTCGGCGACTACACCAGCATCAGCACCGGCACAGACTGGTGGGGCGGCATGCCTGACCCGTTCGACCCGCGTTTCGCCATGGCTACCGAGCGTGCCGTGGCCATCGCTGCCCGTGATCACCGCGATGATCCGTGGTTGATCGGTTACTACGCCGACAACGAACTGGCCTGGGCCGGTCCCGGCGACGATCCGCAGTCGCGCTACGCCCTGGCCTATGGCACGTTGAAAATGACCACCGACGTGCCAGCCAAACGCGCGTTCCTCAAGCAACTGCGCGACAAGTACCGCAACCAGGAAGGTCTGTCGAAAGCGTGGGGCATTGATCTGCCGGCGTGGGAGTTGATGGAAGACCCGGGTTTCGTGCCGCCGATGCCGAATCCGGAGCACCCGGAAATCGAAAACGACTTCAAATACTTCCAGAAGGTGTTCGCCGATACCTACTTCAAGACCATCTCTGACTCGTTGAAATGGCACGCGCCGAATCAGCTGCTGCTCGGCGGCCGTTTCGCCACCAGCACCCCGGAAGCGGTAGCGTCCTGCGCGCAGTATTGCGACGTGTTGAGCTTCAATATGTACACGCTGAAGCCACAGGACGGGTATGACTTCGCCGCCTTGCGCGCCCTCGACAAACCGGTGCTGATCACCGAATTCAATTTCGGTTCGGCTGACCGTGGACCGTTCTGGGGCGGCGTAACGCAACTGGCACGGGAAGAAGATCGCGGCCCGGCCTATGCCAACTTCCTCAAACAGGCGTTGAACGAGCCGTCGATCGTCGGCGTGCACTGGTTCCAGTATCTGGATCAACCGGCGACCGGACGCCTGCTCGACGGCGAGAACGGGCACTTCGGCCTGGTGGGGATTACCGATCTGCCGTATCAGGGCTTTGTCGAGGCGGTGCGCAAGAGCAACCTGCAGGCGCTTGATCAGTTGGGCAAAGAAGCCGAAAAAGCCGCTGCGCCGGCGCATGAAGCTGAAGGCGGCAGACGGGGCGAGGCCGGCAAAGGGCCTGGCGCCGGGCATGCGGGCGGGCATTCAGGGAATGGGCACTAAGCCTCGGAACGAGCTATCGTTCTTCGCGAGCGGGCTCGCTCCCACACTGGATTTGTGGTGTTCATGAATCTGCTGTGCGAGCGGGCCTTTTGGCGATGGCATCAGTCGTATGCCACAACATCAACCGTCTAGCCTGCGGCTGTTCCCAAATCCCTCAAGGACTGGAACAATGCCGACCAATTTGTAGCGTGTTTTTGCGGGGGAGTTGCGGGTGCAGATTCAGGGACATTACGAGCTTCAATTCGAAGCGGTGCGCGAGGCATTCGCGGCACTGTTCGACGATCCCCAGGAACGCGGCGCAGCGTTGTGCATCAAGGTCGGCGGAGAAACCGTCCTCGACCTCTGGTCCGGTACCGCCGACAAGGACGGCACCGAGGCCTGGCACAGCGACACCATCGCCAACCTGTTCTCTTGCACCAAGACTTTCACCGCCGTTGCGGCGCTGCAACTGGTGGCCGAAGGCAAACTGCAACTGGATGTTCCGGTTGCCCGCTACTGGCCGGAGTTCGCGGCGGCCGGCAAGGAATCGGTCACCCTGCGCCAGTTGCTCAGCCATCGGGCCGGTCTGCCGGCCCTGCGTGAACTGCTCGCCCCCGAAGCCCTTTATGACTGGCAAACCATGGTCGATGCCCTGGCGGCCGAAGCGCCGTGGTGGACGCCGGGTGAGGGGCACGGCTATGCCGCGATCACTTACGGCTGGCTGATCGGCGAGTTGTTGCGCCGCGCAGACGGTCGCGGGCCGGGGGAATCGATCGTGGCCCGCGTGGCCAAGCCATTGGGCCTGGATTTTCATGTCGGTCTGGCTGACGAGGAGTTTTACCGCGTGGCGCACATCGCCCGGGGCAAGGGCAACGTCGGCGATGCCGCGGCCCAGCGCCTGTTGCAAGTGACCATGCGTGAACCCACGGCCATGACCACTCGTGCATTCACCAATCCGCCCTCGGTGCTCACCAGTACCAACAAGCCGGAATGGCGACGCATGCAACAACCGGCGGCCAATGGCCACGGCAATGCGCGCAGCCTGGCGGGTTTTTACGCCGGATTGCTCGACGGTAGCCTGCTTGACGGCGAAATGCTCAACGAGCTGACCCGCGAGCATAGCCTCGGCGAAGACAAGACCCTGCTGACCCGAACCCGTTTCGGTCTGGGCTGCATGCTTGATCAACCCGATGTGCCGAACGCGACTTATGGTCTGGGCCCACGGGCGTTTGGCCATCCGGGCGCCGGGGGTTCCATCGGATTTGCAGACCCGGAGCACGATGTTGCTTTTGGTTTTGTGACAAATACTCTGGGTCCGTACGTCTTGATGGACCCTCGGGCGCAGAAACTGGCGCGGGTACTTGCCACTTGTCTGTAATGCTTTACTTCAGGCTCCAGGATTGGAGCCTGTTTTGGTTTTTCGATGCAAAACGTCTATTTATCCGGGCAAAAGAGCTCTGATTCAATTACTTCATATTGGGGATTTTCAATGTCATATAAAAACACTCTTGCCCTGGCCGCCCTGTGTGTTGCAATTACCGGATGTGCGCAGACCCCTAAAAATGATGCGGACGGCGGCAATTGGTGGTCGTTCGGCTCTTCCGATAAAGCAGCGGCCAAAGATCCAGTATCGGCGCCAGCTCCAGCGACAGCGTCTGCATCTGCAAAAGCACCGGCTCCAGCAGCAGCCCCAGCCCCAGCCCCAGCCCCGTTGAAGCCTGCCGCCACCGCACCGGTGGCCAAGGCTGAAAGCAGCAGCCCTTGGTACTGGCCGTTCGGCGGTTCGGACAACTCGGCCGCCAAGGCTGATGTGAAATCCGACGTCAAAGCTGAAGTGAAGCCTGAGGCGAAACCCGACGCCAAGCCGGCTGTAGTCGCCAATGCCAATGCCAACGCCAATGCCAACGCTGACACAGGCACCAAGTGGTGGTGGCCGTTCGGCAAGCAGCAGAGCACTGCCAAAGATCAGGTGGCCGCCAAAGTCGTACCGATGCCGGATCCGAAGGTCACTCAAGCCTGGCTTGACGATTATGAGCCGCGTCTGCGTGCCGCCATCAAAGGCAGCAACCTGCAGTTCGAACGTCGTGAGAACGTGCTGGTGCTGATCGCACCGGTTGAAGGCTCGTTCAACCCGAAACGTCCGGCCATGCTGCTCCCGGTTACCCTGAGCCCGTTCACCAACGTCGCCAAAATCCTCGAAGCCGATCCGAAAACGGCGATCCTGGTACTCGGCCACAGCGACAGCTCGGGCGTCGCGGCGGATAACACCAAGCTCAGCCTGGAACGCGCCCAATCGGTGGCCGCGATCTTCCGTCTCAGCGGCCTGCAACGTGACCGCCTGATGCTGCGTGGCATGGGGGCCGACGCTCCGCGCGCGGCTAACGACAGTGTTGAAGGCCGTGCCTTGAACCGTCGTATCGAGCTGCTGGTTACACCGCAGAACACCATGGTTGCGCTGTTGAGCAAGTACAACATGCCAGCTCCGGCACCGGTGACTCTGGTTGCCGCGCAGGACGTCAAGCCAGTCGACAAGCCGGTAACGCCAGCGCCTGCCGCGAAGAAAGCCGCGGCATCGGCGACTAAAAAGGCTCCAGCGAAAAAAGCTGCAGCCAAAGCACCTGCGAAGAAGGCTCCAGCCAAGACTCCGGTGAAGAAAACCGAGCCGGCCAAAGCCGCAGCGACCGACAAGAAGGTCGCTGCCACCGATGCTGCCAAGCAGTGATCCGCTAACGAAAAGGAATGCGCCATGACTCAGGCTCTGGCTGATATGCGTCGTGATTACACCCGGGATGGCCTGACCGAGGCGCAAGCCCCGGGCGAGCCGTTCGCGCTGTTTCACCAGTGGTTTGCCGACGCGGTGAAAACCGAACAGGCGCCGGTGGAGGCCAACGCGATGACCCTGGCCACGGTCGATGCGGACGGGCGTCCGCATTGTCGCATTCTGCTGCTCAAGGGCCTGGACGCGCAGGGCTTCACCTTTTTCACCAACTACGACAGTGCCAAGGGGCAGCATCTGGCGGCGAATCCGTTCGCGGCCATGACGTTTTTCTGGCCAACCCTGGAGCGCCAGGTGCGTATTGAGGGGCGGGTGGTGAAGGTCACGCCTGAAGAGTCCGACGCGTATTATCAGGTGCGTCCGCTGGGCAGCCGGCTCGGCGCCTGGGCCTCGCCGCAGAGCCGGGTGATCAACGGCCGTGGCGAGCTAGAGGATTTGCTCAAGGCCACCGAGCAACGCTTCAGCGATACCCAGCCTGACTGCCCGGAACACTGGGGCGGCTATCGCCTGCTGCCTGAGCGCATCGAGTTCTGGCAGGGCCGTCCAAGTCGTCTGCATGACCGCCTGAACTATCGTCAGCAGGGCGCCAACTGGATTCTTGAACGTCTGGCGCCTTAAGCAGTCTACCGAGCGGGATAGCCTGCCGCAGCGGCCTCAAGCCACTTCGGCAGATCCTGCCGTTTGATTTTCTGCGAGCGGGCATGGGCCAGCTGTTCGAGCATGAAGGCGCGTTTGCCGTCATCATTGCCCGCCAGGGATAGTGCAAGATCACGATCCATCCAGCGTTTGATCCGCACGTACAGCCACCCGTGGAAGTACAAACCGGCGACGGTGGTGACGAAAATGATCACGTAATCCATGAAAAATCCTTGGGTCGGCAGGGCGGGTTGGGCGATTTGGCGCTACTGTTGGGTGGGCGGCAGGTGCCTGTACCGGGCCTGAATAAAATCAAGTTTATCCGGGCCGCGTCGTGACAGACGTCAAGCTGCGGGGTTTAATGAATACATGTTCTTTTGGAGTTGATGCTATGCGTAAGTCTGTTCTGCTGGTTGCTTCCTTTTCCACGATGGCGATGTTGCTGACCGGCTGCCAGTCGAGCCTGACCGGTGACTCCTACTCCCGTGACGAAGCGCGTCGCGTGCAGACGATTCGCATGGGCACCATCGAATCCCTGCGTCCGGTGAAAATCGAAGGCACCAAGACCCCGATCGGCGGCGCTGCAGGCGCAGTGGTCGGTGGTGTCGGCGGCAGCGCCATCGGTGGCGGCAAAGGCAGCATCGTCGCGGCGGTCATCGGCGCCGTGGCCGGCGGCCTGATCGGTTCGGCCACCGAAGAAGGCCTGACCCGCACCCAGGGCGTGGAAATCACCGTGCGCGAAGACGACGGCAGCATGCGCGCCTACGTGCAACAGGTTCAGGAAAACGAAGTGTTCCGTGTCGGTGAGCGCGTGCGCATCTCCACCGTCGGTGGCACCAGCCGCGTTTCGCACTAAGCGGAAACGAGCGGTAAAAGAAAACCCCGATCAGGTGACTGGTCGGGGTTTTTTGTTTGTTTCAATTCGCCTGATCAGTGCTGGGCACAGGTGCCCATGAAATACTCCAGACCCTTCGGGAAGCTGACGTTCAGAAGGACTTCCAATGCGCTTACTTGATCCCGGCTCAATAACAATTCTCCAGGCTCCAGCTCGTTAAGCGGCTTGGATTCAATGAGCTGTGCAACCTTTTCATTCATTTCGCTATCGTTGATATCCATTTCAAACTGTAGCGAGCTGTCTTGGATTTCGTCAGGGTAAAACCCGGTTATTGAAAGGTAACGCATGTTTTAGTCCCTTAATTTCTAGAGGTTCTTCTATTCGGCTCGGCGGGCCCGGTTTGTTCGCCAGTAATATGATTGAACTCACCCAAATGAGTGGTTCCCAGTTTGTCGTATTTTTCTACAGCATTGCTTTTGTAATCCCATTCATAGATCCGACCTTTGCGGTCTACCCAGCGTGCTCGCCGCTTTCCTCCACCCTGAACCGATGACTTGGACTTCACTCTGACCGCATCAGGAAACGCAGGTAGCGTCTTTGGGTGGTCGTAGTAGGCATGGTCGCGAGCTCGACTGAGCACAATGTAAACCGGCTTAACCCCCGAATCCGCCGGAAACACCAAAATGAAATCCCGATACTCCGGCGGATAAACCGGATTCACCAGAATCCCGTCCGCCGCTTTCGTCGGTGGATACACCCAGATGTGCGGGGCCTGCGGGGCGGCTTCCAGCGCCGGTATACCAAGAATGTCGGAACCATCCACCGCCGGCGTCCAGATCAGTTCGATGCCTTCGCCGAGGTCTGCGACAAAGCGGTTATCACGTGCGGTGAACTGCGCGACATCGACCATTTCCCAGTCGCGATTCTTGCCAGTGTAGAAACCATAACCCTTGAGGCTGCCGTCGGCCTGTTGTTCGACATGTAGGCGCACGCGGGTTCGAGCCTGTTTGAGGGCGAGCAACTGGTCTTCGGTGTAGAGGGCGCTGTCGCCCAGGTTCGATGGCATGAGCAACGCCACCAGCCCGACCAAAGGGGTCACAACGGCGGCGGAAGCGATGGCGGGCAATGCCTTGAACGCCTCACCCGCAAGGGCGAAGGTGCCCAGGCCTGCCGGGATGGCAGTGCCGCTGATTTTCTTGAGTGGAACGCCGCCGCTGTCATCGGCTTCACGGCCGCCCAGCAGGATCAGTTCGCCGTAATCCTTCAGGCTGTCAGTCGGCACCATCCCCGAAGGATTCGAGTAATCGATGATCGCGTCCGGCAACTTGCAGGACTTGGCGAACACGCACCCGGCGCGTACGGGATCAGGCTTTTTCGCCGCAACCTCTCGACTGCGCTCGAAAGCCTCCTGCCGCGCCAGCATGGCGTCGTATGCGTTTTGTCGAGCGTCGCGCTCGGCCAGTTCAGTGGCCGTCATATAGCGGTAGGTGACGTGATGACCGTCGCCCGCCGGTGGGTTGGGAACCCGGGGAATGTCCTTGTTGCGAGCCACTGAGCGTCCTTTCGTTCATCCATCGACAACCCTTCGAAAGGGCTGTGCGACGTTAACGAAGCAGACAAAGGGTGGCTGTAGGACGCATCTCTAATGGGCTGGGGATTTTTCGCTATTTGTCAGACAAGCCAGGCCTGTGGTGAGGGGATTTATCTCCGGGATTGTTCGCTGGTTTTCAGACGAGCCTGGACTTGTGGCGAGGGAGCTTGCTCCCGCTGGGCTGCGCAGCAGACCCGGGATATTGGGATCGCTTCGCGCTCCAGCGGGAGCAAGCTCCCTCGCCACAACGAGCCTATTCACAGGTCCTATGCAGGTGAATGTGCGTTATGGCGACTCGCCGCCGCCGTCACCGCATACCCGATCAACGCCGCCAGAATCGAACCGGTCAGAATGCCCATCCGATCCATGCCGGCGTAGTCGCTCACGCCCGGTTCAAAGGCCAGCGAGCCGACAAACAGGCTCATGGTGAAACCGATGCCGCAGAGGATCGCCACGCCCAGTACCTGACCCCAATTGGCACCTTGGGGCAGAGCGGCGATGCCGATTTTCACCGCCAGCCAGGTCAGGCCGAACACACCGACGGTTTTGCCCAGCAGCAAGCCGATGGCGATACCCATGGGGACGTGATGGGTGAAGCTTTCGACGGTCACCCCACTCAGCGACAGCCCGGCGTTGGCGAAGGCGAACAGCGGCAGAATGCCGTACGCCACCCACGGATGCAGCGCGTGCTCGAGGGTCATCAGCGGCGAGGGTTCGGCATTTTTCGTGCGCAGCGGGATGCAGAATGCCAGCGTGACCCCGGCCAATGTCGCGTGAACCCCGCTCTTGAGCACGCACACCCACAGGATCAGACCGATGATCATGTACGGGCCGAGCTTGACCACGCCGAGCCGGTTCATCGCCACCAGCGCTGCGATGCATGCCGCCGCCAGACCCAGCGACAGGCTCGAGAGTTCGCCGGAATAGAAGACCGCGATGATCACGATGGCGCCGAGGTCGTCGATGATCGCCAGCGTCATCAGAAACAGTTTCAGCGACACCGGCACACGCTTGCCCAGCAGCGCCAGTACGCCGAGGGCGAAGGCGATGTCGGTGGCGGTGGGAATCGCCCAGCCGTTCAGGGCGGGCGGGTTGTCGCGATTAAGAAACCAGTAAATCAACGCCGGTACGACCATGCCGCCGACCGCCGCTGCGCCCGGCAGGACGATCTGCGACGGTTTCGACAGCTGCCCGTCGAGCACTTCGCGCTTCACTTCCAGACCGATCAGCAGGAAGAACAGTGCCATCAGGCCGTCGTTGATCCACAGCAGCAGCGGCTTGGCGATTTTCAGCGCACCGATCTGCGTCACCACCGGAGTGTCGAGAAAACCGGTGTACAGCCATGACAGCGGTGAGTTGTTGATGATCAGGGCGAGGATGGCGGCGGCAATCAATAGCAAGCCGCTGGCCGCTTCCAGCTGAAAGAAACGGGTAAAGGTTCTGCGCAGCGGCAAGGTCACTCTCCATCTACATGGCATAAGGTCGGACACGCACTTGCACAGAGCCTAGCAGTTGGCGGATATATTGAGGCTCAGCTGTATCTGTGAGGCCTGTAGGTTTTTTCCTATGCTTGGCGGCTGAGCCTGTGACGAGGCAATTTCTGCCCGAATCAACGAGAGCATGATCATGAGCGACAACCGCCAGTGGGCCCGCGAAGCCATCCGCATTATCGAAGCGGACTTCCAGCGCAGCGCCGACACCCATCTGATCCCCTTGCCGCTACCGGGTTTCCCGGGTATCGAGTTGTATTTCAAGGATGAGTCCAGTCATCCCACCGGCAGCCTCAAGCATCGCCTGGCGCGGTCGTTGTTCCTGTATGCGTTGTGTAACGGCTGGCTCAAGCCCGGCGCGCCAGTGATCGAGGCGTCCAGCGGTTCGACGGCGATTTCCGAGGCGTATTTCGCGCGCATGCTCGGTTTGCCGTTCATTGCGGTGATGCCGGCGACCACCTCGAAAGAGAAGATCGCGCAGATCGCTTTCTACGGTGGCCAGAGCCATCTGGTAAAGGACCCGACGCAGATTTACGCCGAATCCGAACGTCTGGCCCGCGAGCATGGCGGCCACTTCATCGACCAGTTCACCTATGCCGAGCGGGCCACCGACTGGCGGGCGAACAACAACATCGCCGAGTCGATCTTCCAGCAGATGCGTTTCGAGCAACACCCCGAACCGAGCTGGCTGATTTCCAGCCCCGGCACCGGCGGCACCACCGCGACCCTGGGTCGTTACGTGCGTTATCGCCAGCATTGCACCCGGGTGTTGTGCGCCGACGCCGAGCGTTCGGTGTTTTTCGATTACTACCAGACCGGCGACGCGAGTCTGCGCCTGGATTGCGGTTCGCGAATTGAAGGCATTGGCCGGCCACGGGTCGAGGCGTCGTTCCTGCCCAAGGTGATCGATGCGATGGTCAAGGTGCCGGATGCTCTGTCGCTGGCGGCCATGCATTATCTGGCACAGCGTCTGGGACGGCATGTCGGCGGGTCGAGCGGTACCAACCTGATCGGCGCACTGATGGCGGCGCAACAGATGAAAGCGGCGGGGGAGTCGGGGTCGATCGTGGCGATACTGTGCGACGGTGGCGAGCGGTATGCCGACACCTATTACGATCAGGCCTGGCTGAAGGCGCAGGGCTATGAGCTGGAGGGTTTGATGGCGGCGGTGGCGGCGAGTGCCGAGAAAGGTGAGGCGCTGCCGACTTCAGTGCTGCGCGCCAATATCTAAAGCCAAACGCGGAAACCAATGTGGGAGCGGGCTTGCTCGCGAATGCGTCGGGTCAGTCAACATCTTCGTCGACTGACACACTGCATTCGCGAGCAAGCCCGCTCCCACAGGAGGTTGCTGTTACTGCAAAACAGAGGTATCAGGCTTCCAGACCGAGAATGTCGCGCGCCACCGCTTCCGCGATGCGAATCCCATCGACACCCGCCGACAGAATCCCGCCCGCATAACCCGCGCCTTCACCCGCCGGGAACAGACCTTTGACGTTCATGCTCTGCAGCGACTCGTTACGCGTGATCCGCAGCGGCGACGAGGTGCGAGTCTCGATGCCGGTCAACACCGCATCGTGCAGCGAGTAACCGCGAATCTGCTTCTCGAACGCCGGCAACGCTTCACGAATCGCTTCGATGGCAAAGTCCGGCAGCGCCAGGGCCAGGTCGCCCAGGGCTACGCCCGGTTTGTACGACGGCTCGACTTCGCCCAGTTCGGTCGACGGGGTGCCATTGATGAAGTCGCCGACCAGTTGCGCCGGGGCCTTGTAGTCGCTGCCGCCGAGGATGAACGCGTGGGATTCCAGACGTTCCTGCAACTCGATACCGGCCAGCGGGCCGCCCGGGTAATCGACTTCCGGGGTGATGCCGACGACGATCCCGGAGTTGGCGTTGCGCTCGTTACGCGAGTACTGGCTCATGCCGTTGGTGACCACGCGGTTCGGCTCGGACGTCGCCGCCACTACGGTGCCGCCCGGGCACATGCAGAAGCTGTAGACCGAACGGCCGTTCTTGGCGTGGTGCACCAGTTTGTAGTCGGCAGCACCGAGTTTCGGGTGGCCGGCGTACTTGCCCAACCGCGCACGGTCGATCAGCGACTGCGGGTGCTCGATGCGGAAACCCACCGAGAACGGCTTGGCTTCCATGAACACGCCACGGCTGTGGAGCATGCGGAAGGTGTCACGGGCACTGTGGCCGAGGGCCAGAACCACGTGTTTCGAATGCAGGGTTTCGCCGCTCGCCAACTCGACGCCGACCAGTTGGCCGTCTTCGATCAGCACATCGGTGACGCGCTCCTGGAAGCGCACTTCACCACCCAGGGCGCGGATCTCTTCACGCATGGTCTCGACCATGCCGGTCAGACGGAACGTACCGATGTGCGGTTTGCTGACGTAGAGGATTTCTTCCGGCGCGCCGGCCTTGACGAACTCGTGCAGGACTTTGCGGCCAAGGAACTTCGGATCCTTGATCTGGCTGTACAGCTTGCCGTCGGAGAACGTACCCGCGCCGCCTTCGCCGAACTGCACGTTGGACTCGGGGTTGAGCACGCTTTTACGCCACAGACCCCAGGTGTCCTTGGTGCGCTGACGGACTTCGGTGCCACGTTCGAGAATGATCGGCTTGAAGCCCATCTGGGCCAGCAACAGACCGGCGAAGATCCCGCACGGGCCGAAACCGACCACGATCGGGCGCTGGCTCAGGTCGCTCGGCGCCTGACCGACGAATTTGTAGCTGACATCCGGCGCCACGTTGACGTTACGGTCGTCGGCGAACTTGCCCAGCACCTTGGCCTCGTCGCGCACGGTGAGGTCGATGGTGTAGATGAAGCACAGTTCGGAGGACTTTTTTCGCGCGTCGTAGCTGCGCTTGAACAAGGTGAAATCGAGCAAGTCATCGCTGGCGATGCCCAGGCGCTGCACGATGGCGGCACGCAGGTCTTCTTCGGGATGGTCGATTGGCAGCTTGAGTTCGGTGATTCGTAACATGGCGAGGATCCGGATTCGCGGGGCGCACAACTGCGCCAGGGCGTTTGAAGGCCGCGATTATAAGCCGCAAAGGCCGGATCCGGTGAGGCTAAAACGCTCAGTCGTTACGCGATCCGCCGAAATACCCGCAACCACGCTCGACCTTGCCGTCGATGCGCAGTTCGGCGCTCATGTGCTGCACGCTGCCGGTGCTGCTGTCGACGCAGCGTTGCGGCGCGACCCACAACTCGATGCGCTGGTTGTTGGCTTCGCTGCTGAGGTTGAAGCGACCGTCGCCCAGTTGCTCTTCGACATAAGGCACGGCCAGTGCCGGCTGGCCTTCACGGTCGATGACCATGCCCTTGCCGCTGACTTTGACGTTCCACTCGGGACCGTGGCCGGCGGCACGCAGGATCAACAGTTTGAAATTCGGGTCATCGCACGCGGTGCCGGAGCGCTCGACGCGATACAACTGGCCAAGGTCGAGCCGGTCGCCGGCGATCTTCCCGCGCACATCGGCAAACAGCTTGCCCTGCTGATCGGCGAGGGTCGCGGCCTCTTGCAGCACGCTGGTGCCGCCGATGTCGTTGACCACGTACTGTCGCTGTTCGCCACAGGGCTGGAACACCAGTTTGCCGTCGGCCGCCGTCAACTGCCCCTGCATCCGGGACTGCCCGACGTGGGATGCACTTTCACGCGGGCCATCGAGCAATTGGCAGGCGGCAAACAACGGCAGCAGGGCAACAACGATCAACGAACGGGCAACACGCATCTTCGGCTCTCCAGACAAGTGCCGCCACGTTACGCAGGCTGACCGTTGATCACAAGGGTTTAGCCCACGTGAAAGGTCTGACCGGTTTGCAGGCCTTCGACACTTTTGGCGTAGGCCAATGCCACATCGGCTGCCGGAACCGGCTTGTAGCCACGGAAGTACGGGGCGTAGCTGCCCATGGCTTCCAGCAGCACGGTCGGGCTGATCGAGTTGACGCGCAAGCCACGCGGCAATTCGATGGCGGCGGCTTTGACGAAACTGTCCAGGGCGCCGTTGACCAATGCTGCCGAGGCGCCGGAGCGGATCGGGTCGTGGCTGAGCACGCCGGTGGTGAAGGTGAAGGAGGCGCCGTCGTTGGCATATTCGCGGCCGATCAGCAGCAGGTTGACCTGGCCCATCAGCTTGTCTTTCAGGCCCAGGGCGAAGCTGTCGGCGTTCATCTCGCCCAGTGGGGCGAAGGTCACGTTGCCGGCGGCGCAGACCAGCGCGTCGAACTTGCCGGTTTGCTCGAACAGCTTGCGAATCGACGCGCTGTCGCTGATGTCTACCTGGAAATCGCCGCTGTTGCGACCGATACGAATGACTTCGTGACGCTGGCTCAGCTCTTTATCCACGGCCGAACCGATGGTGCCGGCGGCACCGATCAACAGAATCTTCATGGGCTGTTCCTCAATGGGTTGAATGAGGTTTCAGTCTAGAGTGGTTTTTTCTGCGGATAAGCGCACTAATAGGCAACCTTTGGTTTTCAAATGGAAACAATCCATGAGCGAAATGGATGATCTGGCGGCGTTTGCGGTGTTGATCGAGGCCGGCAGTTTTACCCTGGCGGCGCAGCAACTGGGTTGCAGCAAGGGCCAGTTGTCCAAACGCATCAGTCAGCTGGAAGCACAGTTTTCCGTGGTGCTGCTGCAACGCACGACGCGCCGTCTGAGCCTGACTGCCGCCGGCGCCGCTTTGCTGCCGCAGGCGCAAGCGCTGGTCGTTCAGGTGGAGCGCGCGCGTCAGGCATTGGCGCGCTTGAAGGACGACATGGCCGGGCCGGTGCGGATGACGGTACCGGTGTCGCTGGGGGAAACGTTTTTCGATGGCCTGCTGCTGGAGTTCTCGCAGAAATACCCCGAGGTGCAGATCGAGCTGGAGCTGAACAACAGTTATCGCGACCTGTCCCGGGATGGCTTTGATCTGGCTATCCGCAGCGAAGTGGCCAATGACGAACGGCTGGTGGCCAGGCCACTGCTGGCGTGGCAGGAAATGACCTGTGCCAGCCCGGCGTATCTTGAGCAGTTCGGCGAACCTCTGAGCCCGCAGGAGCTGGTCGAGCACCGTTGCCTGCTCAACAGTCACTACAGTGGTCGCGAGGAATGGCTGTATCACCAACAGCACGAATTGCTGCGGGTGCGGGTGTCGGGGCCGTTCGCCAGCAACCATTACAACCTGCTGAAGAAAGCCGCACTGGCCGGCGCTGGTATCGCCCGTTTGCCGTCGTATTTGCTGCAACTGAATTGGCTGACGGACGGTTGCGCTGGCTGCTGCGCGACTTTCAGACGCGCCGGATGCCGATGTATCTGGTGCATCCCTATCAGGGCGGTTTGCCCAAACGCACGCAAGTGCTGGCGGATTATCTGATTGGCTGGTTCAAGCGCAGCGGCGAGGCGCTGGATCGCCTTCAACGCTAACTCCAATTCCTCTGTGGGAGCGAGCCTGCTCGCGAATGCGTTGGTTCAGTCAACACATGGAGTGACTGTGAAACCGCATTCGCGAGCAGGCTCGCTCCCACATGGATTTTTTATTTTAGAAAGCGGTGAGCGATCAGGTGATCGATCGACAATCTCCCCGGCCCGGTCGCCATCAGGTACAGCAACACCGCCGCCCAGGTGCCGTGGGTCGGGTAGGCATCGGGATAGACGAACACCTCGATCACCAGCGTCATGCCCAGCAGCGCCAGCGCTGAAAATCTCGTGGCGAAGCCGATCAATATCAGCACCGGAAAGAAGTGCTCGGCAAACGCCGACATGTGCGCGGCGATTTCCGGTGACAGCAGCGGCACGTGGTATTCGCTCTGAAACAACGGAATCGTCGAGTCCGCCAAATGTGGCCAGCCGAGTTGCAAGGTGCCGTCGATCAAATCGATGGCCAGCCCCTCGACCTTGGTCTGCCCGGACTTCCAGAACACCGCGGCAATCGAAAACCGCGCGATGAAGGCGATCAGGCTGTGGGGGATTTTTTCCATGAGCCCGATGGCGCGAGTGATGAGGTTGTTCATGGCTATACCTTGTTGTTCAGGTCGGTGATGGCGTTGTGGCCGATCAGCAGGGCAAGGATCTGCGGCAGATCGAAGGGTGGGCTGTTTTGCGCAGCTTGCAGCAGCGGTTGGTGGTTGAGCAGGTGGCGTATAAACACGCTGGCGCCGTGATCGAGGGCGAAGACTTCGACCTCGAGTGCGTTGCGCAGCACCAGTGCGTGTTGGCCTTGATGGACGTCGATGCCCGCCAGCGTCGCGTCTCCTTGATGCGCCGCCCAGATCGAAACCACCGCGTAGGCCGAATCGAGCAGGTGCAGCGAGGGATGCAGGGCGATGGTCAGTTCGGCCAGCGTGTGCGGATCGGCCAGTGCAGCGCTGATCTGTTGCGCATTGACCGCCAGCGCATCGGCGGCGTGATAGGCGCGGGTGCGCAGGCGTTCGAGCCGTGCGACGTCGGCCAGATAAGGGACGCCGGCCGCCGGTTCGAAGGCGTCAATGAAGTCCGCCAGACCGTCGCCGTAACGGCTCATCAACGGACTGCGCGGCGGCTGCTGCTGGATGAAAATGCTGGCCATGCCACGGAAAAATTCCTCGCCGACCAACTGCTGCACCACCGGGTAACTGTCGGCCAGCGCGTTGATCAACGAACCTTGCACGTTATTGCGATACACCGAGAATCGGCTGGCGGGATCAGCACCGTTAACGCTGCACAGGCCAGCGGGGCAGGGCCGGCGAGGGTCGAGCAGGGCGGCGCTGAAGTCGGCTTGAGTGCTCATGGCTGACTCCCGGCGTGCAGCAATAACGCTTCGGCCTGCTGCGCCTCGGCCAGCAGCACATTGAACGCCGGAACCTGATTGTCCCGTTCGATCAAGGTTGCCACCGGGCCGATTCGTTCGAGCGCCTGTCGGTACAACGCCCAGACCGCGTCATCAATCGGCGCGCCGTGATCGTCGATCAGCAAACGGTCGCCGAGGCTGTCGGCATCTTCGGCAAACCCGGCCAGATGAATCTCGCCGACCGCGTGCAAAGGCAGCGCGTCGAGGTAGGTCAGTGGATCGCGTTGATGATTGACGCACGAGACGTAGACGTTGTTGACGTCGAGCAGCAGACCACAGCCGCTGCGGCGGATCACCTCGGTAATGAACTCCGGCTCATCGATGGTCGAGCGTTCGAACCCGAGATAGGTCGCTGGATTTTCCAGCATCATCGGGCGCTTGAGGCTGTTCTGCACCTGGTCGATATGCGCGCAGACGCGGTTCAGGGTCGGCATGTCATACGCCAGCGGCAGCAGGTCATTGAGGAACACCGGGCCGTGGCTCGACCAGGCCAGGTGTTCGGAAAAGGATTGCGGTTGATAGCGCTCGATCAGCGTTTTCAGGCGTTGCAGATGTTGAGTGTCCAGCGACCCTTCGGCCCCGATGGACAGCCCGACACCGTGCAGCGACAGCGGATACTGCTCGCGGATCAACCCGAGAAAATGATGAAACGGACCGCCGTCGACCATGTAGTTTTCGGCGTGGACTTCAAAGAAACCGATGTCCGGTTGGGTGCCGAGCACTTCAACAAAGTGCCCGGTCTTGAGCCCCAGCCCCGCGCGGGGTGGGAGCCCGCAGAGGGCTGCCCGAGTGCGCGGAGGGACAGTTTCGCGGGTGGTCAACATGAGCGTCACTCGGGCAGGCAATGGTTCAGGACTTGGCTTTGAAGGCTTCCATCTGACCGAAACCGGTCGGCGAGGTCTTGCTCTCGGTGGTGGTGCAGGTGCCTTTTGGCACGAACTTCCACGAGTTGGCCTGGTAGTCCATCTTCGCCGTGCCGGCACAGGTGGTGCCTGCGCCCGCGGCGCAATCGTTGTGACCTTTCATGGCCACGCCGAAGCATTTTTCCATGTTGCTGTTATCGGCGGCATTGGCGCTGGAAACGGCAGTCATGCTCAGGGCGGAACCAAGAGCCAGAACCAGGGCAGCGGCGGACAGGGAGCGAGTGGTAGCAGTCATGATGTTTCTCCAGATTTGAGCTTGGGTTTTACAAGCGAAGTGCGCTTGCTTACCCCACTAGAGAACGCTCATGGCGATGCGTTACAGCGCAGTGCAAAGTTTTTTCGAAAAGATTTTCGAACACTGCAATCCACTGTGGGAGCGGGCTTGCTCGCGAAGGCGGTGTGTCATCAAACATCAATGGCGTCTGACACTACGCCTTCGCGAGCAAGCCCGCTCCCACACTGGATTGTGTTCACTCTCGCCTGTTCTATAGTCATTTCAACGGCCAACTCTGACAGGCCGATTTACCAGGACGGTATCTTATGACGAAGGATCGCTCAGCCCCCGCTGTGTTATGGCGCAGGACTTCATCTTTTGCGCTTGCCTGCACGCTGCCCTTGCTGTTCGGCACGGTTTGCGCCCAGACGCAGGTTGATCCGCTGGACACGCTCAAGCGCATCAACAGCAACTACAACACCCTCAAGGACGTTTGCCAGGAACCCGATACCGGTGCTGCGCGCGGGCTGTATTACTGCAGCGGCGTGACCTTGCGCATGGTCAATGACGGGCCGTTCAATCCGTGGGATTACAGCCCCTATGCGATCAAGATCGGCGCGACGTCCTACTCGTGGATCCGCAAGGATCTGAGCACGCGCATTCTGATTCACCCTGCCGGTTTCATCCTGCGCACGCCCACCGATGCAGCGGCATTGAAGCTGCCGGTCAAAGAGCAGGGCTTTACCTGCATCTATGCGTTCGATGGCGGCACCGGGCCGGAGCGCAAGTGGTATGGCTGCGGTTTCTTCGACAGCCGCGAACCGCCGCGCGCGGCGCAAGGCACGATGAACAATCGCAATGCCGCACTGGCTTATGGCACTTGCGCGGAGGCCGGTGTAACCACCGCCGAGCAGTGGACGCAGAAATACACCGGGCTGATGAAGGGGCCGATCCAGTACGGCCAATGTTCGTGGAACGCGGAAAAACCCAGCGACTGGCACGCGATGATCCGCGTGCACGAGTCGCGGCCGAACACCACCAACAAAGATCCCTTTGCCTTCAGTGCCCAGGTCAACGAGTTCATGTTGAAGAACGCTACCGCGACCAACGATGGCAGTGAAAACATGAAGTACATCGATGCCTTCATCTACAACGTCAACAGCACGCAGAACTTCGCCACCCGCGGTGATCAGGCGCCGCCGAAACCGGAGAACGGCCTGAACAGCGCGCGCAATTTCCAGAAAAAACTTCAGGCTCAGGGCTACAGCGTGCCGATCCTGCGCCTGGATTTCACCAAGCCTGCAGAGCAGCGCTTCAGCTACGTCGCCGCCGATCAGGCGATCGACGAAATGGTGGTGGGTGGCGCCCCGGTGCCGCAATACATCGCCTCCGCCGACTGGATCAAACGTTACGACCCCGGCACCCGCAAGGATGAATGGAGCCTGAGTATCGTGCCCACCGCGGCGGGGCGCGCCTTGCCCGGTGAGCAAGTCGGCGCTCTGTACGATCAGTTGTTCGCCCTCAAGGGGCCGGACAGCAACTGGCGCGACAACGAAAAGTCCGCTGGCAGCATGCGTCAGCAACTGCACTGCGTGCTGGTCAATTACCGCAACAAGACGCCATGGAATCTGGAACCGTTCAGGCCGGCGTTGTCGGACAGCGAGACTCGCGCCGCGGGTTGCAACCCGGTCCCGCGTTGAGTGTGTTGGCTAATCAAGGAGATGCAAGCCATGAAGAAACGTCTGAACAGGATCGCCCCGTTGCTCGTGTTGCCGCTGTTGGTGCATGCGGCATGGGCCAGCGCCGAGTCATGTGACGAGACGCTGAGGAAGGTTGAAAAGCTCTACAACAACACCGTCGACAGTTGCGGGCAGGATCCCGCGTCGGACTGTTCGGGGCTGCTGGTTCGCGGCACGCACCGCGCCGATCCGGCCAAAGGGCAAAAGTGGGACGTGTGGAATCCCAGCCCGAAAGCCGTGGAGCTGGGTACGTTTGCTGCCTCGTTCATGCGGGCCGACGGCATCAGTTATGAAGACCCGGGCATGAGCACGCAGAACGGCTACCTGATTACGCCCCGGGATCTAGTGAAAGACCCCGAGACCCCGGTGCATGTCTATTGCGCGTTTCCCAACGATGCCTGGACCGACTTTCGCAACGACCGTGGCTGTGGCGACAACAAGAATACCGCCCCGACCGAGGCAGTCTGCCAGGCCATGAAGCCACCTATCACGAGTCCGAGTGCCTGGGTGGCGCACTTCACCCAATTCAACAACAACCGCCAGCAGGACCAGTTGCAGTGCGGCTTCAACATGCGCAATCCGATGAGCAGCAAGGAGCGGGTCGACGCCTTTCGCAATTTCATGGGCGCGCGCAAGGTCATCAACAGCCGCGAATTTCAGACCCAGACCGAGCTGCGCCTGGGCAACCCGAAAACCGATGAACTGCCGATTCTGGCGTTTTTCTACAGCGATCAGCGCGGCTTGAATGATGCCTTGGCCAATCAAAAGGATTACAAGGCCAAGACCGGCAAGGATCGCAACATCATCAAGATCGACTTCCCGAAAACCCCGGTCGCCAAGGCCACATTCTCGTGCATTCAGACTTCGACGCCGACCGCGCCGAAATTCTGCGACAAGTACATCGAGTCCAGCACCTGGGTACAACGTCCCGACCCGAAACTGGGGCCGAACACCTGGTCGCTCTCGGTAGTACCGACCGCGTGTGGTCGGGCGATCAAGGACGACCAGACCGACCGGATGTTTGCCGAGCTGTACAACAAGCACAAGGACGATCCGCAGTGGCGCGAATACAGTGTCAATGGCGGGTCATTGCGGCGGCAGATGGTTTGCCATCTGGCAGCTACCTACGAGGGCAAGCCTGTGAGGAACAAGCCTGAGTGGAACCTTGAGCCGGCACGGCCTTATGTCGATCAGGCGACAGCGGTGGCGCAGCACTGCAATCCGTACTGACGGCTTTTGATTGTGTGGGAGCGGGCTTGCTCGCGAATGCGATGGATCAGTCAGCACAAATGCTGAATGTAAAATCGCTTTCGCGAGCAAGCCCGCTCCCACAGGGGATCTGTGTTGGATTCAATCTATCTGCCAGGCACAAAAAAACGGCCCGAAGGCCGTTTTTCTGTTCAGTGAAAAGCCTCAACCGCCGAGGTACGCCTCGCGCACTTTCGGGTCGGTCAGCAGGGCTTCACCGGTGCCTTGCATCACCACGCGGCCGTTCTCCAGAACGTACGCACGGTCGGCGATTTTCAGCGCCTGGTTGGCGTTCTGTTCGACCAGGAACACCGTTACACCGTCCTTGCGCAGCTGTTCGATGATGTCGAAGATCTGCTGGATGATGATCGGTGCCAGGCCCAGCGACGGCTCGTCGAGCAGCAACAGTTTCGGCTTGCTCATCAGCGCACGGCCGATGGCAAGCATCTGCTGTTCGCCACCGGACATGGTGCCGCCGCGCTGGTTGAAGCGTTCTTTCAGGCGCGGGAACAGGCCGAGGACCTTGTCCATCTGCTCCTGATAGTCGCCCTTGTCGGTGAAGAAACCGCCCATCGACAGGTTTTCTTCAACGGTCAGACGGGCGAACACCCGACGACCTTCCGGCACTACGGCGATGCTCTTGCGCATGATCTGCGACGAGTCCTGGCCGACCAGTTCCTCACCCATGTAGCGGATGCTGCCGCTGTGCGCCTGCGGCGAACCGCAAAGCGTCATCAGCAGCGTGGACTTGCCGGCACCGTTGGCGCCGATCAGGGTCACGATCTCGCCCTGACGGACTTCGACGTTGACGCTGTGCAGGGCCTGGATCTTGCCGTAGAAGGTGGAAACGTTTTCGAACTGCAGCATTTACGCTTCCCCCAGGTAGGCTTTGATCACTTCAGGATTGTCGCGGATCTGATCCGGCGTGCCGTCAGCCAGAGGCGTGCCCTGGTTGATCACGACGATGTGGTCGGAAATGCTCATGACCAGTTTCATGTCGTGTTCGATCAACAGCACGGTCACGTTGTGCTCTTCACGCAGCACGCTGATCAGCGCCTTGAGGTCTTCGGTTTCCTTCGGGTTCAGGCCGGCGGCCGGTTCGTCGAGCATGAGGATCCGTGGGCGGGTCATCATGCAGCGGGCGATTTCCAGACGCCGTTGCTGACCGTAGGCCAGGGTCCCGGCGGTACGGTTGGCGAACTCTTTCAGGTTGACCTTTTCCAGCCAGTACTCGGCATATTCCATGGCCTCGCGCTCGCTCTTGCGGAACGCCGGGGTCTTGAACAGGCCGGCCAGGAAGTTGGTGTTCAGGTGACGGTGCTGGGCGATCAACAGGTTCTCGACCGCCGTCATGTCCTTGAACAAACGCACGTTCTGGAAGGTGCGCACCACGCCCTTGAGGGCGATCTTGTGCCCCGGCAGGCCCTGGATCGGCTCGCCGTCCAGCAGGATGCTGCCGCCCGATGGCTGGTAGAAACCGGTCAGGCAGTTGAACACGGTGGTCTTGCCCGCGCCGTTCGGCCCGATCAGTGCCACCACTTGTTTTTCCTTGACGGTCAGGGCCACGCCATTGACCGCCAGCAAGCCGCCGAAGCGCATGCTCAGGTTTTCGACTTTAAGGATCTCGCGGCTCATTTTCGCAACTCCATGTGTGGGCGTTGCATCGGCAGCAGACCTTGTGGACGCCAGATCATCATCAACACCATCAGCGCACCGAACATCAACATCCGGTATTCGCTGAACTCACGCATCATTTCCGGCAACAGGATCATCACCACGGCCGCGAGAATCACGCCCAGTTGCGAGCCCATGCCACCCAGCACGACGATGGCGAGGATGATCGCCGACTCGATGAAGGTGAACGACTCCGGTGTGACCAGACCCTGACGGGCAGCGAAGAAGCTCCCGGCGAAACCGGCGAAGCTTGCCCCCAGGGTGAACGCCGACAGCTTGATGATCGTCGGATTCAGGCCCAAGGCACGGCAGGCGATTTCGTCTTCACGCAGCGCTTCCCACGCACGGCCGATCGGCATGCGCAGCAAACGGTTGATGATGAACAGCGCCGCCAGTGCCAGCACCAGGGCCACCAGGTAGAGGAAGATCACCTTGTTGATCGAGTTGTATTCGAGACCGAAATATTCGTGGAAGGTTTGCATGCCTTCCGCCGCTTTACGTTCGAAGGTCAGACCGAAGAACGTCGGTTTCTCGATGTTGCTGATGCCGTTCGGACCGCCAGTGATATCGGTCAGGTTACGCAGGAACAGACGAATGATTTCGCCGAAACCCAGGGTCACGATCGCCAGATAGTCACCGCGCAGACGCAGCACCGGGAAGCCCAGCAGGAAGCCGAACGTCGCCGCCATCAGACCGGCAATCGGCAGGCAGATCCAGAAGCTCAGGCCGTAGTAGTGCGACAGCAGCGCGTAGCTGTAGGCGCCGACGGCGTAGAAACCGACGTAACCGAGGTCGAGCAGACCGGCCAGACCGACGACGATGTTCAGACCGAGGCCGAGCATCACGTAGATCAGGATCAGCGTCGCAATGTCCACCGCGCCACGGGAGCCGAAGAACGGCCACACCAGTGCACCGAGGATCAGCGCAATGATGATGTAGCGTTGGGTGGTCGGCAGGGTCAGGAAGTTGCTGGCCTTGGCCGGGATCAACGGCAGGCCCGGCGAGGATTTCCACGCCTTGCTGATCTGCTGGTTGAACAGCACGCGCAGGAACATCAGCACCGAGCACACGGCGATGGTCGCCAGAATGGCCGGGCTGGTGCCATGCACTTCGAGGTTGATGCCAACGATGGTCAGTTTCAGACCGAGTACCGGGTAGGCCACGGCCCACACCAGCAAGGCACTGAACAGTGCCTGTTTAAGATTCCTAGTCATACTTTCTCAACCTCCGGACGGCCCAGAATGCCGGTCGGACGGAACAACAGCACCAGAACCAACAAGCCGAAAGCCACGACGTCCTTGTACTGGTCGCCGAAGATATCGGCGCCAAAGGCTTCCGCCACCCCGAGCACCAGCCCGCCGAGCATCGCGCCGGGGATGCTGCCGATCCCGCCCAGTACCGCAGCGGTGAAGGCCTTGAGGCCGACGAGGAAACCGGCGTTCGGGTTGATCACGCCGTACTGCATGCTCAGCAGCACGGCAGCGACGGCTGCCAGCGCAGCACCGATGACGAAGGTCAGGGCGATGATGTTGTTGGTGTTGATGCCCAGCAGGTTGGCCATCTTGATGTCTTCGGCGCAGGCACGGCAGGCGCGACCCAGGCGAGAGCGGGAGATGAACAGCGTGAGGCCGAGCATGGCGACCAGAGTCACCACGAACACCACGATTTGCATGTAGGAAATCAGCACTTCATGTGCGCCACCTGGCCCGATGGAGATGTTGCCGGGGATCAGGTTGGGGATGGATTTGTCCTTGGAGTCTTGCGCGAGCAGAACCGTGTTCTGCAGGAAGATCGACATACCGATCGCGGAAATCAGCGGGATCAGACGGTTGCTGCCGCGCAGGGGGCGGTAGGCGATCCGTTCGATGCTGTAACCGTAGGAACTGGTGACGACGATGCTCGCGATGAACGCGGCGGTCATCAACAGCGGGACGTTGTCGATTCCCATCATGGCCAGCCCGGCAATGGCGATGAACGCCACGTAGGAGCCGATCATGTACACCTCGCCGTGGGCGAAGTTGATCATTCCAATGATGCCGTAAACCATCGTATAGCCGATGGCAATCAGGGCATACGTGCTGCCAATGGTCAGGCCATTAACCAGCTGTTGGAAGAAGTGATAGATGTCAGGCATTACAGCGCTCCTAAAAACCTGATACGCATTTCACTGGTGGAGTCATTTTCCCGCCCGGCCCCGTGGATCTTTATCCACTTCGAATCCGGGTTTTGCCAGCGAACCGCTGATGACGGTTTTGAGATTTTCAGGTGGGGAGACTGGCGGATCACGCCAGCGCGGCCCATACATTCGTAAAACAAAGCCCACGGCACGCCGTGGGCTTTATTGGCAGTCAGTCAGGGCGCGCCTTACTGAGGCGAAACTTCAGTTTTCGGTTTGCCGAAGTGCCACTCGTAAACCACAAATTTGAAGTCCTTCAGGTCGCCCTTGGCGTCGAAGCTCAGGTCGCCGGTAGGGGTCTTGAAGGAGCCTGCGTGAATGGCTGCGGCCACTTTGGCCGGGTCTTCGGATTTGGCTGCGGTGATACCGCCGGCAATCACTTCAACCGCCGAGTAGGAAGGGAACACGAACGGGCCGCTCGGGTCTTCTTTCTTCGCCTTGAAGGCATCAGCCAGGGCAACGTTGGCCGGATCCTGGTCGAAGGATTTCGGCAGGGTCACCAGCAGGCCTTCGGAGGCGTCTTTGGCGATCTGCGAAATGGAGTCGTTACCCACGCCTTCCGGACCCATGAACTTGGCTTTCAGGCCTTTTTCCTCGGACTGACGCAGGATCAGACCCAGTTCCGGGTGGTAGCCGCCGTAGTAGACGAAGTCGACGTTGGCTTGCTTGAGTTTGGCGATGATCGAGGAGAAGTCCTTGTCGCCGGCGTTGATGCCTTCGAATACCGCGACTTTCACGCCGTCTTTTTCCAGCGTCTGTTTAACGGCGGTGGCGATGCCTTCACCGTATTGCTGCTTGTCGTGCAGTACGGCGACGACTTTCGGTTTGACGTACTTGGCAATGTAGTTACCGGCGGCAGGGCCCTGGGCGCTGTCCAGACCGATGGTGCGGAAGATCATTTTGTAACCACGGGCAGTGATGTCCGGGCTGGTGGCAGCCGGGGTGATCATCACGATGCCTTCGTCTTCGTAGATGTCCGAAGCAGGCTGAGTGGAGCTGGAGCACAGGTGACCGACCACGAACTTGACGCCGTCGTTGACGACTTTGTTCGCGATCGCTACGGCTTGTTTCGGATCGCAGGCATCGTCGTATTCAACGGCTTCGAGTTTCTTGCCGTCGACGCCGCCCTTGGCGTTGATCTGCTCGATGGCCATTTTCGCGCCACTGAACTGCATGTCGCCGTATTGGGCTACAGGACCGGTCTTAGGGCCGGCGATACCGATCTTGATGGTGTCAGCGGCGAACGAATGGCTGGCAACCCCGGCCAGAACCATAGCGGCAAACAGTTTGGAAATCTGCTTAGTAGCCTTAGTCATAGTGCTCCACTCTTACTGTTGTAATTTTTTTGAGTTCTGGCGCCGTAGCAGCAGAACCGGGTCAGATATCTTTGCGATACCCTCCGGAAATGCCCCCGGCAACTGTACCGGTACAGTGTAGAGCGCCGGTTGTTGGCCTGGGAAGCTGGCGCCAGGGGGCAAAACTTGTGGGTGTCGCATTTTTGAATGAAAAAGACAGAATTGCGGCGGGGCTTTCCTGGGGCTTATGCCCCAAACAGCAGCATTCCTTGGCGTTCCTGCTCTTTTCGTTCGGTGAAGCCATTTGCAACCGGGTTTTTCTGCCGGACCACCGACGTTATCATTCGCGTCGATTTCTTTTCCGGACAGTCCCATGAATCAAGAACCTAGCACCCTCTATGCCAAGCTGCTTGGTGAAACCGCATCTATTACCTGGAAAGAGCTGGAGCCGTTCTTCGCCAAGGGTGCCCTATTGTGGGTCGACCCGGCCCTGGATTTGATCGCCGCCGCCGAGGCCGTGGCATCGGACGATGGCGAGAAAGTCGCCACCTGGCTGGCCGAAGACAAACTCGCCAAGCTGTCTGAAACGCGGGCGCTGGATATTTTCGAGCGTGATCCCGAGATGTGGGCAGTGGTGGTACGGCCATGGATTCTGGTCCAGGAAAGGGCGCAGGTCTGAGCGCTTGCACCTTGATGGTGCGCGCCTCATGCAGAGGAAAGTGTGTAGCCGAGTAGCGTGATGGCACGTTGCCGTAGAGAAAGGCCACAAGCGTGGGTGGCCTCACGGTGACGTAAACGTAACGGGAACAGTTTATTGAGCAGCCTGAGGGCTGCTTAATTGTTTCTGGATGTTGGAAGGGCTGCAATCTGCGGTGAATGTGCCGACCCCTTCGCGAGCAAGCTCGCTCCCACAGGGGAACGCATTTCAATTGTGGGAGCGAGCCTGCTCGCGATAGGGGCAACTCGGATCTGGATCAGACCGAGTAAGTCTTCCCGGTATGGTTATTCAAGGAAATAACCTTGGTCTTGCCGATCCGGTGACGGTAGATCTCGCGCAGGTACTTGATCGCTTTCTTCACGCAATCACGCGACAGGCGAATGTCGTTGATCGAGACGAACTTGTCCTTGTCGTTGATCAGCTCGCGGTACTTCTTCTCGTACATCGGTTTGATCGCGTACCAGTTGGTGTCGAGAATCTTCGCCGGGTTTTCGAACTCGTTAAGCAGATCGTCGATGCGGTCTTCGTCGAAGTCTTCATTGATGATGAAGTCGAGGATCGAGTTGTCCAGGGTTTCGTCGAAACGGTACGGGGTCTTGGCGAAGCAGCGCTTGATGAACGCCACGATCAGGGTCAGGAAGTCGTCCGACAGGCACGGGCTCTTGGCGATCAGGGTGGTCAGCGACAGGTTGGCCGAGGCGCCGATCACCAGTGCATAGCGCTTGAGCGTGGTGTTGGGGAACAGGCTGTTGAGGTGGGTCTTCAACCGGTTCAGGTCCATGTACGACAGTTTGTAGTCCTTCGGCAGCGAGACGATCGAGACCACCGACGAGCAGTTCTTGAAGAAGTGCAGGTCGTGCAGCGCGGCGGCGTCGTAGCCGGAATTCTTGTACTGCTCAAGCGAGGCGCGATAGCGCTTGGATTCGATCGGCAGCAGGCTGATGCCTTCAATCGCCTGGGTGACTTTGTTGAAGTGCGGCAGGTCGATCGAACGGAAGAACAGATCATCGATGTTCAGACGCTGCGGCTCTTTGTCGAACACCTTGAACTTGTCGCTGCTCGGCGGCGGAGTTTCCGGCACCACCGATTCGGCGTAGGCAATCGCCACCGGGCCGGCCAGACTCATGAACAGGTCGTTGGCGTCCAGGCGAATGGTTTCGCCGATGTCGATGCCGGCGCGACGGAAGTAGTTCTGGTCGTAGTCGGTGGTCACCGCCTGCGCCGTCAGAATGTTGAAGATCTGCTGCGAGATGTACTGGTTGGCATGCTTTTCCATCGCATTGACATCAATGTTCTGGATGTTGCCGTCATCGCTCTCTTCGGCGTAACGCATGATGTCGTTGGAGATCAGCATCATCGCGTTCCATGGGCGAATACGGCCCATGACGCTGGCTTCGCTGCTGTCTTCGTTGGCGAAGTTGTAGGAGAAATCCCATTCTTCCGACAGGTATTTGCACAGCAGGCGGCCGGCGTTGATGTGCAGCGCCTCGGACATTTCACTGCGGTGGTCGGAAATGTTCGGCAGCACGCAGATGCCGCTGGTGAAGATCGGCTCGAACACGAACGAATGCCCGCTCTTGCCGTCGTGCTCATCCATCGGCTTGGTGTCGAACGTCTTGTTCATGTACGAGTGCTGCTGGGCCAGGCCGAACTCCGAGGCCATGCCCGAACCGGTACCGCCGCCGGCACTGAAGATCGAGAAGTACAGGCGCGACTGGTTAGCCTTGATGCCGCAGCTGTCGATCAGGTACGAGTGGATCATTTTCCAGTCAGGGCTGGAGAAACGCTGGGTGTCCTTGTTGAGGATGATCTTTGCCAGATACTGGCCGAGGATCGGCGCGTTACCGGCGCCACCGGCGTGGACTTCGGACAAGTCCATGATCTTCATTTTGCTGTAGTCGCGCAGGAAGCCGCTTTTCTCGCCCTTGCGCGAGAAGCGGATGCGCCCGGCGATGTCCTTGTCGAGGTCACCGAGCATCACCAGCGGTTCGACGAGGAACACCGGTTTGCTCGACTTGTTCGGGCCGATCCGCAGGTTGTGCTTGATCCACTGGGCCGGGCTGTAGCCCTTGTCGGCCAGACGCCGATCCGCCGCACGGTCTTCGTTGTTGAATTCGTTGAGGTAGAACTTGCGCGCGTTGTACACCAGCTCCGCGACGTCGAGGGCGATGTTCGAGCCGCAGCGACCGAGGCCGATCAGGCACACCGAGGGGAATTCCTGGTCGTTGTGCTGCTCGTTGTCGCCTTCCAGGTGCGGCGGGCGCGGGAACACCAGGTCACGCAGACCGTCGAGGTTGTCGAGGATGCGGTCGGTGTTGGTTTCGGTGTAGTACAGGTATTGGTGAGTGCCCAGCGGGCGCGAAGGAGGCAATGGCTTCATCGGAGCCGGGCTGTTTGCCGCAGGGCTCAGGGTCAGATCGGATACCGCAGTGGCCGGATTGTTTTTAGAAGTCATTGTGCGCCATATACCTGGACAGGGTTGGCTCGGCGACCGATGTCATCGAGCCTCACGGAAAGAGGATCTCGCGTCTTTGACTGCGCGTATTTGGCCCGGGCGTCAGGGGCTTGGCCTGATCGTCGCGCGGGGGAATCCTTTCCTGATCGTTCATGAATCGGCCATTATTCAGTGATCTTTAATCGAAAAGAGGCGAAATGATGTCAACGCTACCTTCGTTGGGTTTTGCCGGAATCGGCCTGATGGGCTTGCCGATGTGCCGTCGTCTGCTGGCCGCGGGTTATCCGCTGACCGTGTGGAACCGCAACCCGGCCAAGTGCGCGCCACTGGTCGAGGCCGGCGCCCGGCAGGTGGCGAGCCCCGCAGAACTGTGCGAACACGCCGACGTGGTGATGCTCTGTCTGGCTGATACGGCGGTGGTGCGCGAGGTGGTGTTTGGCCCTGCCGGCGTCGCTGAAGGCGCGAAAAACGGCCAGTTGCTGGTGGACTTTTCCAGCCTCGAACCGACCGCTACCCGCGAAATGGCCGCCGAGTTGGCAGACCAAACCGGGATGGCCTGGCTCGACTCACCGGTGTCCGGCGGCGTGGTCGGCGCCGAGGCCGGCAGTCTGGCGATCATGGTCGGCGGTGCGGCGGCGGATCTGGATCGGGTGCGCCCGGTACTGCTCAGCCTCGGTCAGCGCGTCACGCACATGGGCGGCATCGGCGCCGGGCAAGTGACCAAGGCTTGCAATCAGATGATCGTTGCCTGCAATGCGCTGGTGATTGCTGAAGTGGTGGCGCTGGCCGAGCAGGCCGGGGTCGATGCGCGCCTGATCGCCGAAGCGCTGGCCGGTGGTTTTGCCGATTCCAAACCATTGCAGATCCTCGCCCCGCAAATGGCCGAGAGCCGTTTCGAACCGGTGAAATGGCACGTGCGCACGTTGCTCAAGGATCTCGACACCGCGGTGAAATTCTCCCGCGAACAAGGCTCGGCCACGCCGATCAGCGGATTGGCCGCACAACTGATGCGCCTGCATGGGGCGCAGGGTTTTTTGCAGAAGGATCCAGCGACACTGGTACAAATGTACCGCGCGCCAGACTCAGCGGATTGACCGCGTGGGCGTGTTTGCGCTGATTGATTTCCTCAAGTACCGGACGTAGTTCGTTCAGCGGCACCGGGCGACTGAGCAGGTAGCCCTGAATGAAATCGCAGCCTGAGCGCTCAAGAAACTCGTACTGCTCCAGGCTTTCCACGCCTTCGGTCACCACCTGCAAATGCAGGGTGTGGGCCATGACGATGATCGCCTGGACGATCTCCATGTCGGCGGTCGCCTTGGGGATGTCGAGGATGAACGAACGGTCGATCTTCAGCGTGTTGAGCGGCAGGCGCTTGAGGTAGGCCAATGATGAATAACCGGTGCCGAAGTCGTCGATCGACAGCGACACCCCGAGGGCGCGAATCTGCCGCAACAGCACCAGGGTATTGGCGATGTTGCCCATCAGCGCGTTTTCGGTGACTTCCAGTTCCAGTCGTTCCGGCGCGACGCCGGCGGTGCGCAGCGCACTTTCGATTTCATCGGCGAGTTCTTCCCGGGCAAGGTTCAGCGGCGAGCAGTTCCAGGCGATTTTCAGTTCGTCGCAGCCGTGGCGCGTCAGTTCGCCAAGGTCGGTGCAGGCCCGGCGCAGCACCCAGTTATCCAGCTCGGCGATCAGGCCGTTGGTTTCGGCAATCGCGATGAAACGATCCGGGGCCAGCAGGCCATGCACCGGGTGCTGCCAGCGAATCAGCGCTTCGAGCTTGGTCACCCGCCCGGTTTTCAGTTCGAAGATCGGCTGGTAGTAGAGCATCAGCCCGTTTTCTTCGCGCAGGGCGTGGCGCAGTTCTTCTTCCAGTTGCAGTTCAAGACTGGCGCGGGTCTTCATGTTGGAACTGAAAAAATGCAGGCCGTTTCGCCCGGCACCCTTGGATTGATACAGCGCCAGATCCGCGTGCTTGAGCAGTTCTTCGCAGGTGGTGCCGTCGTCGGGGAACAGGCTGATACCGATGCTGGTGGTCATCACCATGCGCCGTCCCGCCAGCTCGATCGGCTCCTTCATTTTCTGCATGATCCGCTGCGCCATGCCGCGCGCTTCCTCGCGGTCGTGCAGGCCGATCAGGATGCAGAACTCGTCGCCGCCGAAGCGCGCGACCACATCCTCATGACTGCGCACCGAACCTTTGATGTGATTGGCGATGACTTTGAGCAGGGCGTCACCGGCGTCATGGCCGAGGCTGTCGTTGATCCGCTTGAAGTGGTCGATGTCGAGAAACATCACCGCGAGCATGCCGCCTTCGCTGGTTTTCTGGCTGAGTTTCTCGGCGAAGATCTGGTTGAATCCACGGCGATTGATCAGGTTGGTCAGGGCGTCGTAATTGGCCACTTGCTGCAGTGACATCCGCGCCTGATCGAGCTGCCCGAGCAGGGCGTTGACCCGGCGCAGGTCGTGCTCCTTGTTCTGCAGTTTCTTGTCGGCCAGAGCCGCACTGATCGCGCTGCCGAGAATCAGCAGGATGATCAGCGCGACTGTCAGTCCCAGTTGCAGATGGCTGGGGTCGGCGGCCATCGTCGGTGCTGTACCTTCGGGCAACACCAGGTGCAGCGCGGCCATGCCAGTGAAGTGCATGCTGATGATGCCGGCGCCGAGAATCACCGCAGCGGTGTATTTGAGTAATTGATGAAAACGCCCAGTGCCTTCACGCAGATAACCGGCGACCCACAGTGCGGCGAAGCTGGCGCCGATGGCAATCACGATCGACAGGCAGAACAACAGTGGCTGGTAGTAGGCGGTGGCCACCGAATGCATCGCCGCCATGCCGACGTAATGCATGCCGGCGATGCCCAGACCGATGACGATGGCGGTTTTCAGGTAGTGCATCAGGCTCGGCTGTGGATCACTCAAGGTGTGCATCGCCAGCCACGAGGCGAGCAGGGCGATCAGCAGGGAAAACAGAGTGATCGCCAGATCGTAGTGGACTTCGATCGGCGCCTGGAACGCCAGCATGGCGATGAAGTGCATGGCCCAGATGCCGCCGGCCAGGCAAGAAGCGCCGATCCAGCGCCACACCCGTTGCGAGCCGGGGTCTTCGGCGTGACCGACGCGTTCGGCCATGTCGAGGGTGGCAAAACTCGCGGCGCAGGCGACCAGATAGGCCACCAGCACCAGCAAGGGATTGTGTGTGCAATCGAGAATGACCTGCCCGCTCTCCGGCAGCTCGGTAACAAACTGCAAACCAAGCCACTCCATAGCATGCCCCGTCTCTGAAGTCGTCCCTACTGCGTCTTCAACGCAGGCGAATGACTGGAGTATAGAGGCGGTTTTTGCCATGCAAGCGATAGTGGCACATTGGCGCCAACGATTTCGGCATGAGCTTTATAGCGATTGGCGCTAAATCTCAGGCGCTTTGCTCGTAAGGGATCTGATTCCAGTCAGGTTCAAGCGGCGGCAAGCCGAAGCGGGCGCGCGCCTTGTCGCAATCGACATTCTGTTCGCCGTTTTCCCAGGAAGCATCGAATTCGCGGCAGGGGCTGGAACGCTGTTCGTAAATCGAGCACTGCACTTGGCTGCCCACCTCGCCGACCAACGCCGTGCAACGCGGCGATTTGCAGTCGGTGCCGTTCATCGCCACCCGACTGGGGCTGATCTGCGTGACCAGTTCATCGGGTACTGTGCCGCCGGAGGAGGCGCATTCACCCCAGAAAAAAGACACGCGAAAATGGGAACAGCAGGCACCGCAATTCAGACACGGACTGACTTCGGACATGGGGAGGGCATCAAAGGGGTTGATCGGCGAATCCGGACGGATCCGGCGGCTATTCTAGGCTTCGCCTTGGACTTGGGAAGGGGGGCGCGAAAGTATTTTTTTGTAGCCGGATTTTGCCGCAAAACCCCCGGTTTATGGGGGATTGCTGACTTATCAAGGGCTTACGTTTCTTTACAGTGCCATGCCTCGTTATCAGCTTGACGAATGATCACAGACAGCCCCGGCCCGCCTGTCTAGATTGCAGGTTCCGGGCTCGGATGCGTCGGCAGTGAAGCCCTATAACAATAAAGAGACGGACCCATGCAGAACTCGACCCAAGCGGCGAATGCCTGGCGCATTCTGTTCCTGTTGTTCCTTGCCAACCTGTTCAATTTCTTCGACCGCACCATTCCGGCGATCATCATCGAGCCGATCCGCATGGAATGGCACCTCAGCGACTTTCAACTGGGGATCGTCGGCACCGCGTTCACCCTGGTTTATGCCATTGCCGGCCTGCCGTTGGGGCGCATGGCCGATACCGGTTCGCGCAGCAAACTGATGGGCTGGGGCCTGGCGACCTGGAGCGCGCTGACCGCAGTCAATGGTCTGGTCGGCAGTTTCTGGAGTTTTCTGCTGGTGCGCATGGGCATCGGTATCGGCGAGGCCAGTTATGCGCCCGCCGCCAATTCGTTGATCGGCGACCTGTTCCCGGCTCACCGTCGGGCGCGGGCCATGGGCATTTTCATGCTGGGCCTGCCGCTGGGCCTGCTGCTGGCGTTCTTCACCATCGGCGCGATGGTCAAGGCGTTCGACAGCTGGCGCGCACCGTTCTTTATCGCGGCGGTGCCGGGGCTGATCCTCGCGGTGTTCATGTTCTTCATCAAGGAACCCAAACGCGGTGCGGCAGAAACCGTGCAGGTGTCCCAGGAGAGAGTCGACAAACCGATTCGCCGGGTGCTCGCGGTGCCGACGTTCCTCTGGCTGGTGCTGGCCGGGTTGTGTTTCAACTTCGCCACCTATGCCTGCAACTCGTTCATGGTGCCGATGCTGCAGCGCTATTTCCTGATGCCTCTGCACGATGCGGCGGTGGCGACCGGGGTGATTGTCGGCATCACCGGGTTGATCGGCCTGACCCTGGGTGGCTGGATCGCCGACAAGATTCATCAGCGTGTTGCCAACGGACGCCTACTGTTTGCCGGGTTCAGCCTGATCGTCTCAACGGTGTGTACGGTGTGGGCGCTGTATGTCGGGCGTGTCGAGATCGGAGTGTTCGTCGCGCTGTTCAGCGTCGGCTGGCTGTTTGCCTACAACTTCTATACCTGCGTGTACACGGCGATTCAGGACGTGGTCGAGCCGCGCCTGCGGGCCACGGCCATGGCGTTGTTCTTCGCCGGGTTGTATTTGCTGGGCGGTGGTCTGGGGCCGGTGGTGGTCGGTGGTTTGTCGGATCACTTCGCCCAGTCGGCGATGATTTCGGCGGGGGCTGAGCAGATGACCGAAGCGTTCAAGGCCGTCGGGCTGCATGACGCGATGTATCTGATTCCGGTGGCGCTGTTTTTCACCATGGTGTTTCTGTTTCTGGCGGCGCGGTGTTTTGTGCGGGATGCGCAACGGATGAAGGAGGGGTTGGTGGCAGTGAGTGAACCTGATGGTGCGGTGGCGACTGCATGATCGCCTTCGCGAGCAAGCCCGCTCCCACAGGAATCGAGTTCACACCGCAGATCTAATGTGGGAGCGGGCTTGCTCGCGAAGAGGCAATCAACAGCGCAGCATGAATATCAGACAAACAAAAAGGCCCGCATCACTGCGGGCCTTCTTGTTTTCAGCACTGAAGCAGGGCGGTTTAACCCGCTACCAACACCCGGATCGCTTCCAGACGCAGCGCCGCTTTATCCAGCATCGCCAGACCCAGTTCACGTTGCTTGCGCAACGCATCCAGTTCGCTGTCGCGCACGGTCGGGTTGACCGCTTGCAACGCGGTCAGGCGCGCCAGTTCTTCTTCGGTATCGGCCGCCAGACGACGACGGGCCTCGGCCACGCGCTCGGCGTGACGCGGGGCAATCTTGTCTTCACCGGCGTTGATCCGTGGCGTCAGCTGATCGCGCTGGGCCTGGATGAACTTGTTGGCGCTGGCACGTGGCACGCTTTCCAGTTGATCGTTGAGGGTTTCGAACGAGACCCGCGGCGACAGATCGTTGCCGTTGGCGTCGAGCAGGCAGCGCAGGGCGGCCGGCGGCAGGTAGCGGCCCAGTTGCAGCGAGCGCGGTGCAACCACTTCGCTGACGTAGAGCAGTTCCAGCAGTACAGTGCCCGGTTTCAGCGCCTTGTTCTTGATCAGCGCGACGGCGGTGTTGCCCATCGAACCGGACAGCACCAGATCCATGCCGCCCTGCACCATCGGGTGTTCCCAGGTGATGAACTGCATGTCTTCGCGCGACAGCGCCTGGTTGCGGTCGTAGGTGATGGTCACGCCTTCGTCGTCGCCCAGCGGGAAGCTGGCGTCGAGCATTTTCTCGCTCGGCTTGAGGATCAGGGCGTTTTCCGAGTGGTCTTCGCTGTCGATGCCGAACGCGTCGAACAGGGTTTCCATGTAGATCGGCAGGGCGAACTGGTCGTCCTGCTCAAGGATCGCCTCGACCAGCGCGTCACCTTCGCCAGCACCGCCGGAGTTGAGCTCCAGCAGACGATCGCGACCGGTGTGCAGCTCTTGTTCCAGACGCTCGCGCTCGGCGCGGGCTTCGTCGATCAGCGCTTGCCACTCGCCGTCATCGGCTTCTTCAAGCAGCGGCAGCAGGCGCGGGCCGAACTGATGCTGCAAGGCGTTGCCGGTCGGGCAGGTGTTGAGGAACGCGTTCAGCGCTTCGTGGTACCACTGGAACAGGCGCTCTTGCGGACTGGTTTCCAGGTACGGCACGTGCAATTCGATGATGTGCTTCTGACCGATCCGGTCGAGACGACCGATACGCTGCTCGAGCAGGTCCGGGTGCGACGGCAGATCGAACAGCACCAAGTGGTGCGCGAACTGGAAGTTGCGACCTTCACTGCCGATTTCCGAGCAGATCAGCACCTGTGCGCCAAACTCTTCGTCGGCGAAGTAGGCGGCGGCGCGGTCACGCTCGAGGATGTTCATGCCCTCGTGGAACACCGTGGCCGGGATGCCGGAGCGCACGCGCAGCGCGTCTTCCAGGTCCATCGCGGTTTCGGCGTGGGCGCAGATCACCAGCACTTTGGTGCGCTTGAGCATTTTCAGCTGATCGATCAGCCACTCGACGCGCGGGTCGAATTTCCACCAGCGCTCTTCTTCGCTGGCGTCAGGCTGAGCCTGGAAGCTGACTTCCGGGTACAGCTCGGCGTGATCGCCCAGCGGCAGTTCGAGGTATTCGTCCGGGCATGGCAGCGGGTACGGGTGCAATTTGCGCTCCGGGAAACCCTGCACGGCGGCGCGGGTGTTACGGAACAGCACGCGGCCAGTGCCGTGGCGGTCGAGCAGTTCACGCACCAGACGCGCGCTGGCTTCGCTGTCGCCATCGTTGACCGCAGTCAGCAGGGCTTCGCCTTCGTTGCCGAGGAAACCGTGGATGGTCTTGTGTGCTGCAGGCGACAGGCGCCCTTTGTCGAGCAGTTCCTGAACGGCTTCGGCCACCGGGCGATAGTTCTCGCTCTCGGCGCGGAACGCGGCCAGGTCATGGAAACGGTTCGGGTCGAGCAGGCGCAGACGGGCGAAGTGGCTGTCCTGACCGAGCTGTTCCGGGGTTGCGGTGAGCAGCAGCACGCCGGGAATCACTTCAGCCAGTTGTTCGACCAGCGAATACTCGGGGCTGGCCTTGTCTTCGTGCCACACCAGGTGGTGGGCTTCGTCGACCACCATCAGATCCCAGCCGGCGGCGAACAAGGCGTCCTGCGCCTTCTCGTCTTCGACCAGCCACTCCAGGGCAACCAATGCCAGCTGGGTGTCTTCGAACGGGTTGGTGGCATCGCTTTCGATGAAGCGTTCTTCGTCGAACAGCGCGACCTGCAGGTTGAAGCGGCGGCGCATTTCCACCAGCCACTGGTGCTGCAGGTTTTCCGGAACCAGGATCAGCACGCGATTGGCGCGGCCCGAGAGCAGCTGGCGATGGATCACCAGACCGGCTTCGATGGTTTTCCCCAGACCCACTTCGTCCGCCAGCAGAACCCGCGGCGCAATACGGTCGGCGACTTCACGGGCGATGTGCAGCTGGTGCGCGATTGGCTGCGCACGCACGCCGCCCAGGCCCCAGAGCGAGGACTGCAACTGGCGGCTGGTGTGTTCCAGGGTGTTGTAGCGCAGGGAGAACCACGACAGCGGGTCGATCTGCCCGGCGAACAGACGGTCGCTGGCCAGACGGAACTGAATGAAGTTCGACAGCTGGGTTTCCGGCAGGGTAACGGCTTCGTTCTGCCCGTTGAGACCGTGATAGACCATCAGCCCGTCGACGTCGTCGACTTCGCGCACGGTCATCTTCCAGCCTTCGAAGTGAGTAATGGTGTCACCCGGCGAGAACCGCACGCGGGTGAGGGGCGCATTCCGTAGCGCGTACTGGCGGGTTTCGCCAGTGGCCGGGTAAAGCACGGTCAACAAGCGGCCGTCCTGTGCCAGAACGGTGCCTAAACCAAGCTCTGCTTCGCTGTCACTGATCCAGCGTTGCCCCGGTTGATACTGCTGCGCCATGCTGCCTGACTCCCACCTTGAAAAAGCGGGCTATCTTAACGGAATGCAGGCTTCAGGGCCAAAGATTACTGGGTAGGAGCTGCCGCAGGCGGCGATCCTTTGATCTTTGGAAACACTTGAGATTTGTGGTGTCCGATTAAAAGATCGCAGCCTGCGGCAGCTCCTGCAGGTGCCAAGTGCGTCACAGATTTGCGACGGATGGCTCAAGGCGCCTTTGCCGCAGCCGATAGCTTGCTGACAGGAGACCCTATATATGCTGCCACCGATGCTCCCCCTGAGCGCTGTGCCGATCACTTCCCAGCAGGATCCGATTCGCCAGCGGCCGGACATTCCTCCGGTGGTGCCGGTGCAGGAAAGCTCCAACGAAAGCACGATCGATCTGCAAAAGCGCGATCCGGAAGAGGATCGACTGCTGGCGCGCGAAGAACAGCGTCGCCAGCAGGAGCGTGATCGTCGCCGTCGCGAAGCCGACGAAGACCCCGAAGAGCATCTGGCCGTGCCGGGCACCGAGCTGAATGCTGACAACACGGTGCCGGTGGTGCCGCTGATGGAAGATCAGCCGCGTCAGGGCTTGTGGGTCGATATCGAGATCTGAGTACGAAGGGTTACACGAATTGTTGTCGGGTGCTGTTGTCAGGCTGCATGATTGGCGCAGCCCTGCCGCTGATGCGGCAGTTGTGTTTTCTTCAAGTGATGCGCTGAACGCCATGAGCCAAGATGAAAAACTGATCGACCTCGGGACTGAACGCGCCAAGCGTGTGCATGATCTCAACGAAAAGCGGCTTAACGAAGTGCGCAAAGCCTTCGAGCAGGCCATGCCGTTGGGAAAAACCCAGAAAAAGCCGAAAAAGAAACCGAAAAAGCGTTGATCTTCCTCTGCATCCTTTGATGCAGGTCAGTTATTTTCCCGCCTTTATCCTCTGTGTTGACCGGACTTGATCCTGGTCAATTTCTGCGCCTGCGCGATTGGTTAACTTAGCTCCATCGCAGCAAAGCAGGGGCCAGGAGGCCACAGTCATGTTTTTCGATAACGTGGTGTTTGCCGGGGTTCTGACCGTAGGTCTCATGGTTCTGTTTTTTGCAGGGTTTGGATTTTTTATCTGGAAAGATGCGAATAAGCGCAAGAAGTAGTCTTTCTGGGTTTGATGAGCACGCAAGGCATTTTGGGCGACTTCGGTTGCCCTTTTTTTTTGTGTTCTTGGCGGCCTTTGGGCCGACCATGTTCTTGGGGTTTTGGGGGTATATCCGTTTCTGCGGGGGTTGCTGATTAGGGTTCCGCCCTTACGGCGGGTCACTTTTTCCAGACGCCGAAAAAGTAACCAAAAAGGCTTTACCCTGACGTACGGCCCTCGCCTAGGCTCGGGTTCCTTCGCTCCGGGATTCATCCGGGGAGCAGCGCCTACGGTTTGCTTCGCTGCACCTCCTCTCGCTGTGTTTGGCTGCGCCAAACGGTCGCTGCGCTCCCACCCCCGGATCAATCCCTCCACTCAGCCTGCCGACGGGCCCTCAGATCAAAAGCGGTACTCGAGCTAACGCTCATCGTGTTGAGTGGGGCGGCTTCGCCGCAGGGGCAGCACGCAATCTGAACTGTAGGAGCCAGCCTGCTGGCGATGGCGGCCTGACAGCCGACCAATTTCTTACTGATATACCCGACCCCACTGTGGGAGCGGGCTTGCTCGCGAAGGCGGCCTGACAGCCGACCAATCTCTTACTGATTTACCCGGCCCTACTGTGGGAGCGGGCTTGCTCGCGATGGCGGCCTGCCAGCCGAACAATCTCTTACTGATGTACCCGGCCCCACTGTGGGGCGGGCTTGCTCGCGAAGGCGGCCTGACAGCCGACCAATCTCTTACTGATATACCCGGCCCTACTGTGGGAGCGGGCTTGCTCGCGAAGGCGGCCTGACAGCCGACCAATCTCTTACTGATATGCCCGGCCCCACTGTGGGAGCGGGCTTGCTCGCGAAGGCGGCCTGTCAGCCGACCAATCTCTTACTGATATACCCGGCCCTACTGTGGGAGCGGGCTTGCTCGCGAAGGCGGCCTGACAGCCGATCAATCTCTTACTGAATACACCCAATCCCATGTAGGAGCTGG
>NZ_JALMEX010000021.1:0-49934 GCF_023100605.1 Pseudomonas sp. MWU12-2020 | reverse complement strand
TCAGCACATAGGAAACCGAGGCCTGGACGCTGTCGATCTCGCTCGCCAGCGTGCTGGTTTCGAAGATGACATCACCGGCGTTGTCGACGATGTAGGTATCGTTGCCGGCGCCACCCACCAGAATGTCTGCGCCCGCGCCGCCATCAAGGATGTTATTGCCCGAATTGCCGAAGATCTGGTTATTAAGCGCGTTGCCCGTGCCATTGAGGTCGGCACTGCCCTGCAGAGTCAGATTCTCGACATTGTTGGTCAGGGTGTAGCTGATCGACGAGTACACCGAATCGATTTCGGTTGCCGAGGTGCCGTTCTCGATCACCACGTCGCCAATGTTGTCGACCACATAAATGTCGTTGCCGGCGCCGCCGCTCATGGTGTCGGCCCCCGCCATGCCATCAAGCAGGTTACTAAGGTCATTGCCGATCAGGGTGTCATCGAACGCCGAACCGTAGGCGTTTTCGATTTTGGTGCCATAGGCAATGGCCAACCCTTCGTTGAACGAAGTCATGGTATCGGTTTGCAGAAATGCCTTGCCGATCTGACTGAATGCGCCTTCGTTGAGGTTGATACGTACGGCCTGAAGCTGGTTGCTGCCATCGATTGCATCGACACCGCCGGTGTCCCAGATGGTTTCGAAAACCGATTGGTCTGGAGCCCAGTTGTAAAAGTTGTTGCCTGACTGATATTGGGTATTGGCACCGTACAGTTTCTGAATGGCCAGAATGTCCAGCAGCATAGGGGTGGTAGGCTGATATGAATACGAGTCGTTGTAGCTCATCACCGTATACCGGACGTCGTCCAGAGCCGGGGTGAGGATGGTGCTGTTATCGCTGCTGGCTTCAAAAGGGTGCTTGAGGCCCAGAGCATGACCGATCTCATGGACAAAAGTCAGATAGTCATAGGAGCCTTTGACCGGGGATGGGCTATTGGTCTGCGGTCCTATCCAGACATCGCCTGCAACCGGGGTTTCATCCGGGAAGTACGCCCACGCCGCGTATTTTGAATCCATGCCCAGGTAGCCACCAAAACGAAGGTCACCTACGCTGGAGATGGATTCCTGCACACGGGTGAACTGGAGATTGGCAACGGAACTCCACATGCTCAGAGCGCTGGTAACCGCATTTTCTTGAGCCGTGGACAGGGTAAACCCGTTCAGGTACTCATTGTTAGGGCTGTAGTCGCGAGCGAAGTAGGAGTTGGTGGTAACGAAACTATAGGTCAGCAGGGTCGGGGTGCCGCTTTTGTGAAACAGCGTCCCTGTCCAGTAGTCGCCAGCCAAAAGGCTGTCGAGTGCTTTGTTTCCAGTCAGCGTGGTGAACGTAGTATAGGAATATCCGTTTGGAGTAGGCATTTTGGTTCCTGAATGCTCTGCGGCCTTTCCGTATTGCGACCGCTACAAAAAATGCGATTTTGCACGAGAACTTTCAGATTGACATCATGTGGCCACTATTTCTGATTAGTGGCGTCAGATAACTGACCCGGCGATCTGTATCGGCAGTTGAAGTAGAATTCTTAAGACTCGCGCTGCGTAAGTTTCAGCGTCAGTTCATCGATTCGGGACTTTATCAATGATTGCTGTGACATCTGCCTTGATACGCGAAACCTTCCCCGTCGGCCCGCTCCAGTGCAACTGCACGATCATCGGCGACCCGATCACTAAAAAAGCCATCGTCGTCGACCCGGGTGGCAATCCTGACCTGATCATGGCGCGCCTCGATGCCCATGGTCTGAAAGTGGTCAGCATCATCCACACCCACGCGCATCTCGATCATTTCCTCGCCTCCGGACAGATGAAAGAAAAAACCGGCGCGACTTTGCATCTGCACAAGGAAGACCAGTTCCTGTGGGACAACCTCGAAATGCAATGCCAGATGTTCGGTGTGCCGTACACGCCGGTGCCATCGCCGGATCGCTGGTTGAGCGACGATGAAGAACTGGCCTGTGGCTGCGGTGTCGCGTTGCATACGCCGGGACATACACCCGGTTCCATGAGCTTTTGGTTTTCCGAGGCTAAGCTGTTGATTGCCGGCGACACGTTGTTTCGTCGTGGCGTAGGACGCACGGATTTGTGGGGCGGCGATCAGGCGACCATCGTGCGATCAATCAAGCAGCGGCTGTACACGCTCGACGAAGACGCGACAGTGGTTGCCGGGCATGGTCCGGACACGCGTCTTGGGGATGAAATGCGGGAAAACCCGTTCGTGCGCGCCTAAACATTTTGTCACGAGTGTGCCGCGGAATTTTTGTGCATTGTCATGATCCAACGCCCGCACAGGTCTATTGCCTAGGGCCGCTGCCACACAGAATGCGAAAACCAGGAGCTCTTCATGTTCACCACGCCTCGTTTGATTATTGTTGCTACCGCTGTGGCCATGTTGGCCGGCTGCGCCTCGCCCAACCCGTATGACAATCAGGGCCAGGCCGATGGCGGCGGTGTGAGCAAGACCGCCAAATACGGCGGCCTCGGCGCTTTGGCCGGTGCGTTGGCCGGTGCTGCCATCGACCACAACAACCGTGGCAAGGGTGCGTTGATCGGTGCAGCTGTCGTCGGTGCTTCGGCTGCCGGCTACGGCTATTACGCCGACCAGCAAGAGAAAAAATTGCGCGCCAGCATGGCCAACACCGGGGTTGAAGTGCAGCGTCAGGGCGATCAGATCAAGCTGATCATGCCGGGCAACATCACCTTCGCCACCGATTCGGCGAACATCGCCCCAAGCTTCTACCAGCCGCTGAACAACCTGGCGAACTCGCTGAAAGAGTTCAACCAGAACCAGATCGAAATCGTCGGCTACACCGACAGCACCGGCAGCCGCCAGCACAACATGGACCTGTCCCAGCGTCGTGCGCAGAGCGTGGCGACCTACCTGACCTCGCAAGGTGTCAGCGGTGCCAACCTGAGCGCCCGTGGTGCCGGCCCGGATAACCCGATTGCCAGCAACGGCGACGTCAATGGCCGTGCGCAGAACCGCCGCGTCGAGGTCAACCTGAAAGCGATTCCTGGTCAGCAGTATGGTGGTCAGCAGCAACCGCAGCCGGGCACAGTGCAGCAGTATCCGTAAGTGAGGCTTGAGTGAAGAAATGCCCGGTCCTGTGATCGGGCATTTTTTTGTGTGGCCTGTGCCGGCCCCTTCGCGAGCAAGCCCGCTCCCACAGTGATCGGCGTTGATAACCAATGTTGTGTGCAACACATAACCCTGTGGGAGCGGGCTTGCTCGCGAAGGGGCCGGGCCAGTCACCATCAAATCATCAGATACAAAAAAGCCCCCGGAAAACCGAATTGTCCGGGGGCTATTTGTTGGGCGCGAAACCCGATTATTTCTTCAAACCATAGTGCTCATCGAGCATGCCCGGCGAGTTCGGGGTTTTCGGCGCGTAGTCGCGTGGCGGCTCCTGATCGCGCGGCGGCGTCAGGCGTTCGCGCGGTGCCTGGGCGGCATCGGCGTGCAAAGCGGCGATCAGGCGTTGACGGGTCTGCTCGTCCAGGGCCAGGCGGTTGGCGCCCTCGGCGAGATGATCCTGCACTTCCTGATAGCTCTGGGTCAGCTTCTTGACCAGCGTCGCGGTGCTGTTGAAGTGGGTGACCACCTCGTTTTGATAGCTGTCGAAACGCTCCTGGATATCATCCAGTTGACGCTGCGTGCGGCTCGGCGCGGCATTCGGTGCGACGCGAGCGATCAGGAATCCAATGGCGACACCCACAACCAGGGCAAGAGTCGGTAACAACCAAACTAAGAGCGAGTGTTCCACGAGTCCTTCCTCTATAAACGGCTTTGCTTTACGTTAACGGCTCGAACCTGCGCTGTATACCGCGATTCACTCGCAATAGATTGGCACAGACAATTTGCTAGACGAGTCGACCCGATTCGAGGTCACGGAGTTCCTTCCTTGCTGATGCGTGAAACCCCTGTAGTGATTGCTGGCCCAGTCGGCCAAATCGAAGCGCTGTACCTGGATAACGAGCAGCCAAACGGCATCGCGCTGATCTGCCATCCCAACCCGGTGCAGGGCGGCACCATGCTCAACAAGGTCGTCTCGACCCTGCAGCGCACCGCGCGCGACGCCGGTCTGATTACCTTGCGCTTCAACTATCGCGGCGTTGGCGCCAGCGAAGGTACGCACGATATGGGCAGCGGTGAAGTCGACGATGCTCAGGCCGCCGCCGCCTGGCTGCGGGAAAAACACCCGGATCTGCCGCTGACCCTGTTCGGTTTCTCCTTCGGCGGATTTGTTGCAGCAAGTCTCGGCGGTCGTCTCGAAGCTCAAGGCGTGCAGCTCAAGCAGCTGTTCATGGTCGCGCCAGCGGTGATGCGTCTGGGCGATCAGGATCAACTGCCACAGCGCGGCGAGCTGACCGTGATCCAGCCGGAAACCGACGAAGTGATCGACCCGCAACTGGTCTACGACTGGTCGGCAAAACTCCAGCGCCCCCATGAGCTGCTGAAAGTGGCAGAATGCGGACACTTTTTTCATGGCAAGCTGACCGATCTCAAGGATCTGATCCTGCCGCGTCTCTCGAATTGATTGCAGTCTGACAAGCGATTACCCATGACGAACCGAACCCGTATCCTCACCGGCATCACCACCACCGGCACGCCGCACCTGGGCAACTACGCCGGCGCCATTCGCCCGGCGATCCTCGCCAGCCGCGACAGCAATGCCGATTCGTTCTACTTCCTGGCCGACTACCACGCCCTGATCAAATGCGATGACCCGCTGCGCATCCAGCGCTCGCGTCTGGAAATCGCCGCGACCTGGCTGGCCGGTGGCCTGGATGTCGATCGTGTGACCTTCTATCGCCAGTCCGACATCCCGGAAATCCCTGAGCTGACCTGGCTGCTGACCTGCGTCGCGGCCAAGGGCCTGCTCAACCGTGCGCACGCCTACAAGGCCTCGGTGGACAAGAACGTCGAAACCGGTGAAGACCCGGATGCCGGGATCACCATGGGCCTCTACAGCTACCCGGTGCTGATGGCGGCGGACATCCTGATGTTCAACGCGCACAAGGTGCCGGTCGGTCGCGACCAGATCCAGCACGTGGAAATGGCCCGTGATATCGGTCAGCGCTTCAACCATCTGTTTGGCCAGGGCAAGGAGTTCTTCACCATGCCCGAAGCACTGATCGAGGAAAGCGTGGCAACCCTGCCAGGCCTCGATGGGCGCAAGATGTCGAAGAGCTACGACAACACCATTCCGCTGTTCTCCAGCGCCAAAGAGATGAAGGACGCGATCTCGCGGATCGTCACCGACTCCAAGGCGCCGGGCGAGGCGAAAGATCCGGACAACTCGCACCTGTTCACCCTGTTCCAAGCCTTCGCCACGCCTGCGCAGGCTGAAGAATTCCGTAGCGAACTGCTCGGTGGTCTGGGCTGGGGCGAGGCGAAGAACCGTCTGTTCCAGTTGCTGGATAACGAGCTGGGCGAGTCTCGCGAGCGTTACCACCAGTTGATCGAGCGCCCGGCGGATCTGGAAGACATTCTGCAACACGGTGCGAAAAAGGCCCGTGCGGTGGCGACGCCGTTCCTCAACGAGCTGCGTGAAGCGGTCGGTCTGCGTTCGTTCGTCAATCAGGTGCAAGTTGCTGCGACCACCAAGAAGAAAGCCGCGAAAGCCGCACGTTTCGTCAGCTTCCGTGAAGATGACGGCAGCTTCCGTTTCCGTCTGCTGGCGGCCGATGGCGAGCAACTGCTGCTGTCGCGCAACTTCGCCGACGGCAAAACCGCCGGCCAGGTGACCAAGCAACTGCAAGCCGGTCAGGCGCTGGACATTCGTAATCAAGATCTGAGCTTCAGCGTGTGGCTGGAAGGCGAGTGCGTTGGCGACAGCCCGACGTTCGCTGATGTTGCTGCGCGGGACGCGGCCGTCGAGGCTCTGCGCGTTGCGCTGACCCCGGTTCAGGACTAATCCGCGGCGCGGCCCGACCAAGGGCCGATTGCCATTCCCACGGGCCGTCGCTACAGTGACGGCCCGTTTTTGTTGCCTTGCTAACGAATTATGACGCCCCTAGAACGATACCAAGCTGATCTGAAACGCCCGGACTTCTTCCATGACGCCGCGCAGGAAACTGCCGTGCGTCATCTGCAGCGCCTGTACGACGATCTGATCGCGGCCGAGCAGAACAAGCCGGGTTTGCTGGGCAAGCTGTTTGGCAAAAAGGATCAGACACCGGTCAAGGGTCTGTACTTCTGGGGTGGCGTGGGCCGCGGCAAGACTTACCTGGTCGACACCTTCTTTGAAGCGCTGCCGTTCAAGGAAAAGACCCGCACTCACTTCCACCGCTTCATGAAGCGTGTGCACGAAGAGATGAAAACCCTCGGCGGCGAGAAAAACCCGCTGACCATCATCGCCAAGCGCTTCGCCACCGAGTCGCGAGTGATCTGCTTCGATGAATTCTTCGTCTCCGACATCACCGACGCGATGATCCTCGGCACGCTGATGGAAGAGCTGTTCAAGAACGGCGTGACCCTGGTCGCGACCTCGAACATCGTCCCGGACGGCTTGTACAAGGACGGTCTGCAGCGCGCGCGGTTCCTCCCGGCCATTGCACTGATCAAGCAGAACACCGAAATCGTCAACGTCGACAGCGGTGTCGACTATCGTCTGCGCCACCTCGAACAAGCGGAGCTGTTCCACTATCCGCTGGACGAAGCCGCGCATGAAAGCCTGCGCAAGAGCTTCAAGGCCCTCACGCCGGAATGCACGGCTGCGGTGGAAAACGATGTGCTGATCATCGAGAACCGCGAAATCCGTGCCCTGCGCACTTGCGACGACGTGGCCTGGTTCGACTTCCGCGAACTGTGCGACGGCCCGCGCAGCCAGAACGATTACATCGAGCTGGGCAAGATCTTCCATGCCGTGCTGCTCAGCGGCGTCGAGCAGATGAGCGTCACCACCGACGACATCGCCCGTCGCTTCATCAACATGGTCGACGAGTTCTACGACCGTAACGTCAAGCTGATCATTTCTGCCGAAGTCGAGTTGAAAGACCTGTACACCGGCGGGCGCCTGACGTTCGAATTCCAGCGTACGCTCAGCCGTCTGCTGGAGATGCAATCGCACGAATTCCTGTCGCGGGCGCACAAGCCTTAAACAGCTTCGGCAAAGAAAAAGGGCCTGCAATTGCAGGCCTTTTTTTATGCGACGCAGTACCCCTGTGGGAGCGGGCTTGCTCGCGAATGCGGTGTGTCAGCTAAATAGATGCCAACTGAAAGTACGCTTTCGCGAGCAAGCCCGCTCCCACAGTGGTTTTGTGCGTGGGCAGGGAGTTATGCAGCCTGCTGAAACTGCTGCCGATACTGGTTCGGCGACAGCTCGGTGTGCTGGCGGAACAGCCGCGCAAAGAAGCTCGCATCGTCGTAGCCGACCTCATAACTGATGGTCTTGATGCTCTTGCGGCTGCCGGACAGCAAGCCCTTGGCGGTCTCGATGCGCAGGCGTTGCAGGTAGTGCAGCGGTTTGTCGCCGGTGGCGGTCTGGAAGCGGCGCATGAAGTTGCGGATGCTCATGCCGTGCTCGCGGGCCACGTCTTCGAAGCGGAACTTGTCGGCGAAATGCTCTTCGAGCCAGTGCTGGATCTGCAGGATGATCACGTCCTGGTGCAGCTTCTGGCCGCCGAAACCGATACGTCCCGGCGAGTAACTGCGCTGCACTTCATACAGAATGTCGCGGGCCACGGCTTGGGCGACGTTGGCGCCACAGAAGCGTTCGATCAGGTAAATATAGAGGTCGCAGGCCGAGGTGGTGCCGCCGGCGCAATACAGGTTGTCGGCGTCGGTCAGGTGCTTGTCCTGATTGAGGTACACCTTGGGGAAGCGCTCGGCAAAGGCATTGAAGAAGCGCCAGTAAGTGGTCGCTTCCTTGCCATTGAGCAGACCGGCCTCGGCCAGCCAGAACACCCCGGTGGCTTCGCCGCACAATACGGCGCCGCGGGCGTGCTGCTCGCGCAGCCATGGCAGGATCTGTGGATAACGGCCGCAAAGCGTATCGAAATCGTCCCAGAACGCCGGGAGGATAATCACGTCGGCGTTTTCCAGGGCGCCGTCCACCGGCATCATCACGTCACTGAAACTGTTCACCGGTTTACCGTCGGGGCTGACCAGGCGGGTTTCGAACGCCGGAGTCAGGCCGTGGCCCAGTTGTTTGCCGTAACGCAGGCTGGCCAGATGGAAGAAATCCTTGGCCTGCATGAGGGTGGAGGCGAAAACCCGGTCGATTGCCAGGATGCTGACGCGCCGCAAGGGCGTGGAGACTTGCTTGGACATAATTCAACTTTTGTTTTGTTTTTATAAGGGAAAGTGGTCACCAGACGGCTGGATCGTCTTATTTTTTGTCGGATGTGTCCAGTGTCCTGTATCGGAGGTGAGGCTTAGTCTCTGAAGGTCATATCCCTCCAACAAGAATGAAAGGTGCCGCATGATCCCCAGAACCTTGTTCAGCTCCGAGCACGAATTGTTCCGCGACAGCGTACGAACCTTCCTCGAAAAAGAGGCCGTGCCGTTCCATGCGCAGTGGGAGAAACAAGGCCACATCGACCGCAAACTGTGGAACAAGGCAGGGGAGGCGGGGATGCTCTGCTCGCATCTGCCGGAGGAGTATGGCGGCCTGGGCGCGGACTTTCTGTACAGCGCGGTGGTGATCGAAGAGGTCGGTCGTCTCGGCCTGACCGGTATCGGTTTCTCGCTGCATTCGGACATCGTTGCGCCGTACATCCTGCATTACGGCAGTGAAGCGCTGAAGCACAAGTACCTGCCGAAACTGGTCTCGGGCGAGATGGTCAGCGCAATTGCGATGACCGAGCCCGGCGCTGGTTCCGACTTGCAAGGAGTCAAGACCACGGCGGTTCTGGATGGCGACGAATACGTGATCAATGGCTCGAAAACTTTTATCACCAACGGCTTCCTCGCTGACCTGGTGATCGTCGTCGCCAAGACCGATCCGAAGGCCGGCGCCAAGGGCACCAGCCTGTTTGTGGTGGAAGCGAATACGCCGGGCTTCGAGAAGGGCAAGCGCCTGGAGAAGGTCGGAATGAAGGCTCAGGACACGTCGGAATTGTTCTTCCAGGACGTGCGCGTACCGAAAGAAAACCTGCTGGGTCAGGCCGGGGCAGGGTTTGCCTACCTGATGCAGGAATTGCCGCAGGAACGTCTTACGGTGGCGATTGGTGGCCTGGCCTCAGCCGAAGCCGCGCTGAAATGGACGCTGGATTACACCCGTGATCGCAAGGCGTTCGGCAAGGCAATTGCCGACTTCCAGAACACCCGCTTCAAACTGGCGGAAATGGCCACTGAAATTCAGATCGGTCGAGTATTTGTCGACAAGTGCCTGGAATTGCATCTGCAGGGCAAGCTCGACGTGCCGACAGCAGCGATGGCCAAATACTGGGGCACCGACCTGCAATGCAAGGTGCTCGACGAGTGCGTGCAGTTGCATGGCGGCTACGGCTTCATGTGGGAATACCCGGTGGCGCGGGCATGGGCGGATGCGCGCGTGCAGCGGATCTATGCCGGCACCAATGAAATCATGAAGGAGATCATTGCGCGGTCATTGTGAGCTTTGCAGTGAATTGACAGGCCCTTTCGCGAGCAAGCCCGCTCCCACAGGTACGGAGTGATCTTTGTGGGAGCGAGCTTGCTCGCGAAGCTTTTAGCGGTCGATCAAGGCGCCGGATTCGGATGATCCTTGTGAATCGCCTCAATCCCGGCCAGCACTTCATCGGAAAGTTTCAGATCAAAACTGGCAATGTTGCTGTCCAGTTGCTCCAGCGTGGTCGCACCAATGATGTTGCTGGTGACGAACGGTTGCTGGGTGACGAACGCCAAGGCCATTTGCGCCGGGTCCAGACCATGGTCCCGGGCCAGTGCCACGTAACGGCTGCAAGCAGCTTCCGACTGCGGGTTGAAGTAGCGGCTGAAGCGGCTGTAGAGGCTCAGGCGGCCTTTCGGCGGACGAGCGCCACCTTCGTACTTGCCGGACAGGAAGCCGAACGCCAGCGGCGAGTACGCGAGCAGGCCGCACTGTTCGCGAATGGCGATTTCCGCCAGGCCGATTTCGAAGCTGCGGTTGAGCAGGTTGTACGGGTTCTGGATCGACACCGCGCGCGGCCAGCCACGGGCTTCGGCCAGGGCGAGGAAACGCATGGTGCCCCACGGCGTCTCGTTGGACAGGCCGATGTGACGGATCTTGCCGGCCTTCACTTGTTCGTCGAGGGCTTCGAGGGTGTCTTCGAGCGGCGTCAGGTTGGCTTCGATCTTGTGCTTGTAACCCAACTGGCCGAAGAAATTGGTGCTGCGCTCCGGCCAGTGCAGTTGGTAGAGGTCGATGTAATCGGTCTGCAGGCGCTCGAGGCTGGCATCCACTGCGGCAGTGATGTGCTGGCGATTGTGGCGCAGGTTCTTGTCGCGGATGTAGTCGATGGTGTTGCCAGGGCCGGCGATCTTGCTGGCGAGAATCCAGTCGGCGCGGTCGCCGCGACTTTTGAAGTAATTGCCGATGTAGCGTTCGGTGGTGGCGTAGGTGTCGGCTTTCGGCGGCACCGGGTACATCTCGGCGGTGTCGATGAAATTGATCCCGGCTTCCTTGGCCCGTTCGATCTGGGCGAAGGCTTCAGCTTCAGTGTTTTGCTCGCCCCAGGTCATGGTGCCGAGGCAGATTGCACTCACGTTCAGGTCGGTCCGGCCTAGCTGGCGATAGTCCATCGGGTGCTCCTTGGGCAAAACAATCATAAAAGCAGGTTGAAAAATTTTTCGCAATCTGCATAATTGCCGACCTCTTTCTGCAGTGGAAGTGATGCGCCGCCGCCGAAGAATCTTGCCGTTGAACGGACGCGCCGACCCGAGCCCCCGAAAGCGTCTGTATCCGGCTGCCTTTGACTTGTCAAAGTACGCACTATTCAGTAAGATCCGCCGTCTTATTTACAGGCGGCCCCTGAGGCTATAAAGAATGAAAACTTTTACTGCTAAACCGGAAACAGTAAAGCGCGACTGGTTTGTCGTCGACGCTGCTGGTCAGACCCTGGGTCGTCTGGCCACCGAAATCGCGAGCCGTCTGCGTGGCAAGCACAAGCCTGAATACACTCCTCACGTTGACACTGGCGACTACATCGTCGTAATCAACGCCGAGCAGATCCGTGTTACCGGCGCTAAAACCACTGACAAAATGTACTACTCCCACTCCGGTTTCCCGGGCGGCATCAAGTCGATCAACTTTGAAAAGCTGATCGCCAAAGCCCCTGAGCGCGTGATCGAGACCGCGGTTAAAGGCATGCTGCCTAAAAACCCACTGGGTCGCGACATGTACCGTAAGCTGAAAGTCTATGCGGGCGCTGCACACCCTCATACTGCTCAGCAGCCCCAAGAACTGAAGATTTAACGGAATAGTTCATTATGTCGGCGACTCAAAATTACGGCACTGGCCGTCGCAAGACCGCAACCGCACGCGTTTTCCTGCGTCCGGGTACTGGTAACATCTCCATCAACAACCGTTCGCTGGATAACTTCTTCGGCCGCGAAACTGCCCGCATGGTAGTTCGTCAGCCGCTGGAGCTGACCGAGACTGTCGAGAAATTCGACATCTACGTCACCGTGATCGGCGGTGGTGTAAGTGGTCAGGCTGGCGCAATCCGCCACGGCATCACTCGCGCTCTGATGGACTACGACGAAACCCTGCGTAGCGCTCTGCGCAAAGCTGGCTTCGTTACTCGCGACGCCCGTGAAGTTGAACGTAAGAAAGTTGGTCTGCGTAAAGCGCGTAAGCGTCCGCAGTACTCGAAGCGTTAATTCGTTTCCACGTTCAAAAAAGAACGCCCGATTCCTCACGGAACCGGGCGTTTTTTTATGCCTGCGATTTATTAAAGAATTGCGCTGTGACAACTTGCCACATTCGTAGACCCCCTATACTACAAGGCTTGAGGGTGGGAGCTCCGGGTAATTCCCTTGTCAGAATTGGGGCTTTTCATTACCATCTCGGCAAAATTTTTATAAGTAACATTGATTTATTTAGTAGATGCCTGATTTAACAGGCCACAAAAGCTGATGGGAGAGGACTGAATGAGCAATGACGGCGTGAATGCAGGCCGGCGTCGCTTCTTGGTAGCAGCCACGTCCGTGGTGGGTGCTGCAGGAGCGGTGGGGGCTGCGGTCCCGTTCGTGGGGTCATGGTTTCCCAGTGCCAAGGCGAAAGCCGCCGGTGCACCGGTGAAAGTGAATGTCAGCAAGATTGAGCCAGGACAGCAGATGATTGCCGAGTGGCGCGGCCAGCCGGTGTTCATTGTCCGCCGTACTGCGGAAATCCTGGGGAATCTCAAGAAGATCGAGGGCCAGCTCTCCGATCCGACTTCCAAAAACTCCACGCAACCTACCTATGTCGACCCCGAAGTGCGTTCGATCAAGCCGGAAATTCTGCTGCTGATCGGTATCTGCACTCACCTGGGTTGCTCACCAACTTTCCGTCCCGAAGTGGCACCTGCGGATCTGGGTAAAGACTGGGTCGGTGGCTATTTCTGCCCTTGCCACGGTTCCCACTACGATCTGGCTGGCCGCGTCTACAAGTCGCAACCCGCGCCTTTGAACCTGCCAGTTCCCCCGCATTCCTATGAGACCGATGACCTGATTGTCATTGGCGTCGATACGGAGAAAGCGTGATGAGCAAGTTCATGGATTGGGTTGATGCGCGCTTCCCTGCGACCAAAATGTGGGAAGACCATCTCAGCAAGTATTACGCGCCAAAAAACTTCAACTTCTTCTATTTCTTCGGCTCGCTGGCGCTGCTGGTGCTGGTCAACCAGATCGTCACCGGTGTCTGGCTGACGATGAGCTATACGCCGTCGGCAGAAGAGGCGTTCGCTTCCGTCGAATACATCATGCGCGACGTCGAGTACGGCTCGATCTTGCGCCTGCTGCACTCCACCGGCGCTTCGGCGTTTTTCATCGTGGTCTATCTGCACATGTTCCGTGGCCTGCTCTACGGTTCGTACCAGAAACCCCGTGAACTGGTGTGGGTGTTCGGCATGCTGATCTATCTGGCGCTGATGGCTGAAGCCTTCATGGGTTATCTGCTGCCGTGGGGTCAGATGTCCTACTGGGGTGCCCAGGTGATCATCTCGCTGTTCGGTGCGATTCCCGTCATCGGCAACGACCTGACCCAGTGGATTCGTGGTGACTACCTGATTTCCGGGATCACCCTGAACCGCTTCTTCGCCCTGCACGTCGTGGCCCTGCCGATCGTGATCCTCGGTCTGGTGGTGCTGCACATTCTGGCGCTGCACGAAGTCGGCTCGAACAACCCTGATGGCGTCGACATCAAGAAGCACAAAGACGAAAACGGCATCCCGCTGGACGGCATCGCCTTCCACCCTTACTACACCGTGAAAGACATCGTCGGCGTAGTGGTGTTCCTGTTCATCTTCTGCTTCATTGTGTTCTTCTTCCCGGAAATGGGCGGCTACTTCCTCGAAAAGCCAAACTTCGAGCAAGCCAACCCGTTCAAGACTCCAGAGCACATTGCACCGGTCTGGTACTTCACACCGTTCTACGCAATCTTGCGGGCAATCCCGGACAAGCTCATGGGCGTTATCGCCATGGGGGCGTCGATTGCCTTGCTGTTCGTGCTGCCGTGGCTTGATCGCAGTCCGGTGAAATCGATGCGCTACAAGGGCTGGATGAGCAAAGTCTGGCTGTTGGTGTTCTGCGTCGCGTTCGTGATCCTCGGCATTCTCGGTGTTCTGGCTCCGACGCCTGAGCGCACGCTGATCTCGCAGGTCTGCACCTTTCTGTACTTCGCTTACTTCATTCTGATGCCTTTCTACACCAGGCTCGAGAAGACCAAACCGGTTCCGGAAAGGGTGACTGGCTGATGAAAAAGTTATTTTTTGCTCTGATTTTTGCTGCTCTGCCTGTGCTGTCTTTTGCTGCCGAACATGGTCCGGATCTGGAAAAAGTCGACATCGACGTTTCCGACAAGGCTGCCCTGCAGGATGGTGCGCGTACCTTTGCCAACTACTGCATGGGTTGCCACAGTGCCAAGTTCCAGCGTTACGAGCGCGTTGCCGATGACCTGGGGATCCCGCATGACATGATGCTGGAAAAACTCGTCTTCACCGGTGCCAAGATCGGTGACCACATGAACATCGGTATGCAACCGGCTGACGCCAAGACCTGGTTCGGTGCAGCACCGCCGGACCTGACCCTGGTGGCGCGCGTGCGTGGCACCGACTGGCTCTACGGTTATCTGCGCTCGTTCTACGAAGATCCTGCGCGCCCATGGGGCGTGAACAACAAGGTCTTCCCGAACGTCGGCATGCCTAACGTGCTGGTCGGCCTGCAAGGTCGCCAGGTCGTGGGCTGCAAGCAAGTGCAGATCGTCGAGGATGGCAAGAAGCAATACGATCCGCTGACCGGTACGCCGCTGACGCATGAAGCGTGCGATCAGTTGACCATCGTGCCGAAAACCGGTGCTCTGAATGAAGAGCAGTTCGATGAGAAGGTCAAGAATCTGGTAACCTTCCTGGCTTACTCGGCTAACCCGGTTAAGCTGCAACATCAGCGCATCGGTACTTACGTCTTGCTGTACCTGGCGTTCTTCTTTGTGTTCGCCTATCTGCTCAAGCGTGAATACTGGAAAGACGTGCACTGATACGCTTCAAGCATTGCTGTTAATCGCGCGCGCCCAAGGGTGCCTCTGAAAACGCAACGCCTGGTTCGCCAGGCAGTGCGTGAGGCGCCCTCTGGGCGCGCGCGTTTTTCCGGTTCCGATAATTTCAACAAGCGAGGAGGATCGCCATGGGCGTGACCAATCGGTTGGCCTGTTACTCCGACCCCGCCGACCACTATTCCCACCGAGTGCGCATCGTGCTTGCAGAGAAGGGTGTCAGCGCCGAAATCATTTACGTGGAAGCTGGTCGCCAGCCGCCTAAACTGATTGAGGTGAACCCTTACGGCAGTCTCCCGACGCTGGTCGATCGCGACCTGGCGTTGTGGGAGTCGACCGTGGTGATGGAATATCTGGATGAGCGTTACCCGCATCCGCCACTGATGCCGGTTTATCCGGTGGCGCGTGCCAACAGCCGTCTGCTGATTCACCGTATTCAGCGTGACTGGTGTGGTCTTGTGGATCTGATTCTTGATCCGAAAACCAAGGAGGCCGCGCGTGTCGTGGCGCGCAAGGAATTGCGTGAAAGCCTGACGGGCGTGTCGCCGCTGTTTGCCGACAAGCCGTTTTTCCTCAGTGAGGAACAAAGTCTGGTGGATTGCTGCCTATTGCCAATACTCTGGCGTTTGCCGATTCTGGGTATTGAACTGCCGCGGCCGGCCAAGCCGCTGCTTGATTATATGGAGCGCCAGTTTGCGCGTGAGGCTTTCCAGGCGAGTCTGTCTGGCGTCGAACGCGATATGCGCTAAGGCTTAAGGAGCCGCTATGAACTCCAGTCGACCTTATCTGGTCCGCGCGCTCTACGAGTGGATTGTGGATAACGATTGCACCCCGCACATGCTGGTCAATTCCGAATACCCGGCGGTGCAGGTGCCGCAGGGTTTTGCCAGTGACGGGCAGATCGTCCTGAACATTTCGCCCAGCGCCGTGCGTCACTTGCACATGGACAACGACGTGGTGACCTTCGAGGGTCGCTTCGGTGGCGTTCCGCACAGTCTGTATGTGCCGATCAGCGCGATTCTGGGCATCTATGCCCGGGAGAACGGGCAGGGCATGGTCTTCGATCTCGAGTCGCCGATGGATGACGAAGACGATATCGAACCCGATGACGACTTGCCGCCACCGGACAGCGAGCCGCCGCGCCCAAGCGGTCGGCCAAGTTTGAAAGTGGTGAAGTAATAAAAAAGGCGATCCGAAAGGGTCGCCTTTTTTATTACGTAGGAGCTGCCGAAGGCTGCGAACTTTTGATCTTGTTTTTGACGATCAAAAGATCGCAGCCTCGTTTCTCTCGACAGCTCCTACAGAAGTGCACCTCAGTCGATGTATTCGAACAGCTTCACGATTTTCTGCACACCGGAAACGCTCTGCACCAGGTTGGTCGCCTGTTGCGCTTCCTGCTTGGTCAGCAGGCCCAGCAGATAGACGATGCCATTCTCGGTCACGACCTTGATGCGCGAGCCGGGAATGCTGGCATCGGTCAGCATCTGGGTCTTGATCTTGGTGGTCAGCCAGGCATCGTTCTGGCGGGCGAGGAAGCTCGACGGCGCAATCACTTGCAGCTCGTTGTGCACCGTCTTCACGCGCTGGACGTTGGCGGCGGCCTGTTCGGCCTTGGCCTTGAGGTCTTCGCGCGGCGTCTGGCCGGCGAGCAGCACCACGCCGTTGAAGCTGGTGACGACGATATGCGAGTCCTTGTCCAGGCCTGGGTCGGCCTTGGCCACGTTGACGCCGACTTTGGTCTCGATCAGCGAGTCGTCGATTTTGCTGCCGAAGGTTCGGGTGCCGCGGTCGTCTTCAATCGGCGCTTCACGGCTGGCATTCACCACCGAGGTGCAGCCGCTGATGCCGAGGCACAGGGTCAAGGCCAGAAGGCCAAGGCGATTAGGGGTCATTCTTCACTCCCGAACAGTTGGCTGTCGATCAGATCGCAAAGGCAATGGATCGCCAGCAAGTGGACTTCCTGAATACGTGCAGTGACGTTGGCCGGTACGCGAATCTCGACGTCCTCGGGCAATAGCAATGACGCCATGCCGCCGCCATCGCGTCCGGTCAATGCTACGACAATCATTTCGCGATCATGTGCGGCCTGGATCGCCTGAATAATGTTCGCCGAGTTACCGCTGGTCGAAATCGCCAGCAATACGTCGCCTGGTTGACCCAGTGCGCGGATCTGCTTGGAGAACACTTCGTTGTAGCTGTAGTCGTTGGCGATCGAGGTGATCGTCGAGCTGTCGGTGGTCAGGGCGATGGCCGGCAAGCTCGGGCGTTCGCGCTCGAAGCGGTTGAGCAGCTCCGAGGAGAAGTGCTGGGCGTCGCCGGCAGAGCCACCGTTGCCGCACGAAAGCATTTTGCCTTCGTTGAGCAGGGCGTTGACCATGATCTGGCTGGCTTGCTCGATGTGCGGTGCAAGTACGTCCATCGCCTGTTGCTTGGTGTCGATACTGGCCTGGAAAAGCTGGCGAATTCGGGATTGCATGTCCATCTGTGTGACCTTAAGTGGCGCGGCTGTTCGGCACGTGAATGTGCAGCCCGCAAAGCAAAGAGCAAAAATTGTCGGTGAAAGTGTCCGGGGTGGTGTGCAGAGAATCAACCATCGAACGCATTCTGCAGCCAGTTCAATTGATCCGGGTGCCTGTCGATGGCCACCACGTCGAAGCGGCAAGGGGAATCGGCCCAGCGTGACTCACGCTGAAGAAAATACTGTGCGGCGAAAATCAGTTTTTGCCGTTTGCGCTCATCGATGCTAGCGAGCGCGCCACCCCATTGAGTGTTTTTTCTGTAGCGGACTTCGACGAATACTACTGTATCGCCATCAAGCATGACCAGATCAAGCTCGCCCCGTTTGCATGACCAGTTCTGCGCCAGCAGGCGCAGACCGTGGTGTTGCAGATGCTCGAGCGCTTGGCGCTCGGCATCTTTACCGCTTTGCAGGTGCGAGCTGTCGGGCATCAGCGCGGGGTGTCCGGCAGGCGTTGAACCTGACCGTTGACGAACTGCGCCCATGGCAACTGCCGCACTACACGTTGGGTCTGGGTCATGCCCAAGCTGCCCGACTGACCTTCGATGCGGCTGTCCGGCAGCGCCTTCAACTGACCCAGGCGCGGTGCCAGACGGTAGGCATCGACGCCCATGGCGTACAGGCGGCCGAGGCTGCCGGCCGCTTGTGGCCATTGCGCGGTGACTTGCTGGCGCAGCGGGTCGTTGGCTTCGAGCAGCCATGGGGTTTCGCAGAAGCGCACGCCGTTCATGTCGTTGTACTGGTTCACATCGCCGCTGGCGCTGTAGACGTGGGAAGTCGCGTATACCGGAACGTCACCCGCGTACTGGAAATTCAGGGTCGGCTTGATCTGCTGCGCCTGTTGCGGGGTGGCGGCGAGGAAAATGAACTCGATGTCCTGACGACGCGAAGGCTGTGCGGCTACGTTGGTGCCGGCAGCATTCTGCAGGCTCTTGGCGCGGGCCTCACTTTGACGCAGCTGGAACATGTCGGCGATCTGCTGGGCCAGTTGCACTGGCTGATCGACACGCTCGGTGGCGACGATGCTGCCGCCGTTGGCTTGCCAGTCCTGGCTGAACGCACGCAGTACGCGGTCGCCCCATTCGCCTTTCGGCACCATGATTGCCGCACGGTGCAGGCCGTCGGCGCGGGCACGACGCGAAACTTCGCGGGCTTCGTCTTCAGCCGCCAGACCGAACTGGAACAGTTGCGCCGGACCTTGATCACCTTCGCTGTAGTTCAATGCGAGGGTGGTGATCGGCAGTTGCGGACGAGTGCTCAGTTGTTTGACCAGTGGTTTCTCCAGCGGACCGACCACCAGTTGCACGCCATCAGCCTGGGCCTTGCGGTAGAACTCGTCCATCGAGGTCAGCTTGGAGCTGTCGTAGAACTCGATGGCGGGCGGCTTCTGGCCGGCCTGTTGCGCTTGATAGTGCGCCGCCATGAAACCTTCACGCAGGGCCTTGCCGACCGAGGCCAGTGGGCCGTCTTGCGGCAGCAGCAGGGCGATTTTGCTCAGGGGCTGGCTGGCCAGCTCCTTGAGTTTGGTCAGGGGCAGCGGCAGGTTGATAGCAGCCGGGTGTTTCGGGTTTTGTGCGCGCCAGGTATCGATCGCGGCTTGCTGCTGCTCCAGGGTGCCGGCAGTTTTCACTGCCAGGGCCAGGCCCATCCAGCCACCGAGGTCGTCGGAGGTATTGGGTTGCAGTTGATCGGTTGGCAGCGAAGCGATCAGGGTCCAGATCGCTTCGTGGTTCTTGCTCGCGGCTTCGCCTTTGAGCATTGGTGCGATGAAGATGCGCTCGCGCGCGGCCGCCAGGGTCTGGCCATCGGCTTCCAGCGCGCGGGCATGCACGGTGCCGGTGCGCACTTGCTGGTCTTCCGGCATTTCGCTCAGATGCTGCAGGCTCGGATGGCTCAGGGCAGTCAGCGCGGCTTTCGGCTGATTGCGAGTCATCGCCAGTTCAGCGGACAGGGTGCTGGCGAAGATCTGCTGGCCTGGCTTGAGTTGCTCCATCGGCACTTGTTGCAGGATCTGCGCGGACTGGCCGGCATTACCCTGGCGGTAAGCCAGGTCTGCCGCGCTCAAGCGCAACAGGGCGGCTTTTTCCGGTGTCTTGGCCTGGGTAGCCTGTTCGAGCAGTTGCTCGATGCTGGCATCCGGGGTCCGTGGAAGTTCGCCAAGGCTGGAGGAAGGGGAGCTGGCGCAGGCCGCCAGCAAGGCAGCGAGGCAGAGGGCAGTGAACAGCCGCAGGCAAGCGATCATGTAAGTGTTCCTGATACTCGATCAAATTAGCGTGGAATTGTACCCAAGCGCTGGCCGGGGCGCGATGTTACTGGTGTGAAACCGTCAATTTAGCTGGAGCAAATGTTGCTGTGCGGCACAAAGACGCGCAAAACCGGCTTCGGCCGGAACGCATCGCAAGCCTCGTGACGCGCTACAATGCCGGCTTTTACCGATCATGAGGTGTGCGCTTTGACTGCTCCAGGTCCTTTGAATTCCGCTGCTGGCTCGCTTTATGTGGTGGCGACGCCCATCGGCAACCTGGACGACATCAGCGCCCGGGCCCTGAAAATCCTCCGCGAAGTGGCGCTGATTGCCGCCGAGGATACGCGGCACTCGGCGCGGTTGATGCAGCACTTCGGCATTTCGACGCCGTTGGCCGCGTGCCACGAACACAACGAACGTGATGAAGGTAGCCGCTTTATTACCCGTTTGCTGGCGGGCGATAACGTCGCGCTGATTTCCGATGCCGGGACGCCGCTGATCTCCGATCCGGGTTATCACCTGGTGCGTCAGGCGCGGGCAGCGGGGATCAATGTGGTGCCGGTGCCGGGTGCTTGTGCGTTGATCGCGGCGTTGTCAGCGGCGGGTCTGCCCTCCGACCGGTTCATCTTCGAAGGTTTCCTGCCGGCCAAGTCGGTGGGGCGCAAGGCGCGTCTGGAAGCGGTCAAGGAAGAGCCGCGCACGCTGATTTTCTACGAGGCCCCGCACCGTATTCTCGAATGCCTGCAGGACATGGAAGCCGTGTTCGGTGGCGAGCGTCAGGCATTGCTGGCCCGGGAAATCACCAAGACGTTCGAAACGCTTAAGGGGTTGCCGCTGGCTGAGCTGCGTGCGTTTGTCGAGGCCGACAGCAATCAGCAGCGGGGCGAGTGTGTGGTGCTGGTCGCAGGCTGGTCTGCACCGGAGTCCGAAGACGCCGTCAGCAGCGAAGCGATGCGCGTCCTCAATCTGCTGCTCGAAGAGATGCCGCTCAAGCGTGCCGCCGCCCTGGCCGCACGAATCACCGGTGAGCGCAAAAACGTGCTCTATCAGGTCGCACTGGATCAGCAGAAGGGCGAGTAAGCCGTCGCGCAGACAGGTTTCACGGCTATTAGCGCTTGTTCTTCAGGCGCTCTGCCGTTAACCTTCGCGGCGGAGAGTCGATCGGACAGTCGCTGCCCTCTATGAAAATTAGGGGGGGGAGGAAAGTCCGGGCTCCATAGGGCGAAGTGCCAGGTAATGCCTGGGAGGCGTGAGCCTACGGAAAGTGCCACAGAAAATAACCGCCTAAGCGCTTCGGCGCCGGTAAGGGTGAAAAGGTGCGGTAAGAGCGCACCGCACGTCTGGCAACAGTTCGTGGCTAGGTAAACCCCACTTGGAGCAAGACCAAATAGGGTCCCAAGGCGTGGCCCGCGCTGGGACCGGGTAGGTTGCTAAAGATGTCCAGTGATGGCCATCGTAGACGAATGACTGTTCAAGACAGAACCCGGCTTACAGATCGACTCTCCACCTTTTTCTTTCCCTGCTTGAATCAATGGCATCAGGGCTGGTTATTATCGGCAGGCCTGCGCTAAAGTCCGGCAGCGGCAAATGCGGTAATAGCCATTTCCCACCTTGCTTCAATCAACAGCAGAAGCGCTTTTGTAATACCGAAAAAATCTTACTCTTAACAAATTACTTTAACTTCCGAGCGCAGCTTTCAGTGCTGCATCAAGTTATTGGTCGAAAGTATCTGCCAAATTGTCGTTACCCCTCCTTTTAAGCTCCTAAATCTCCGTTCTGTAAGGGTTTTCCTTTAATCCGCGCCTTGACGGTGTGGTGGGCGCATTCCTATAGTGTGCGCAAGTGGCGGAAAGTGGCATGAAGTGGGTTTTTTGAGCTCAAAACGATAAAAATTGGAGAAACGCTGACGTGTTTCGCGGAGCTAACGCTATCAGTCTCGATGCAAAGGGCCGTCTCGCCATGCCGAGCCGGTACCGTGACGAGCTCGTTTCGCGTAGTTCCGGTCAATTGATCGTGACCATTGATGCCGTTGATCCGTGCCTGTGTGTCTACCCGCTCGACGAGTGGGAAATTATTGAAACCAAGTTGCGCGCACTCCCTTCGCTTCGCGAAGAGAACCGTCGCCTGCAGCGTTTATTGATTGGTAATGCCGTCGACCTCGAACTCGACGGCAGTGGTCGTTTTCTGGTTCCACCGCGTCTGCGCGAATACGCAAAGCTTGATAAGAAAGCGATGCTGGTGGGCCAACTGAACAAGTTCCAATTGTGGGACGAGGATGCATGGAACGCGGTGTCTGCCGCTGACCTTGCTGCTATTCAACAACCGGGCGCCATGCCTGACGAACTGCGTGATTTGATCCTGTGACTATTGATAGCGGCTTTAACCACATCACCGTACTGCTTGACGAAGCCGTCGAGGCTCTCGCCGTACGTCCTGATGGCTGCTATCTGGACGGTACGTTCGGTCGCGGCGGGCACAGTCGGTTGATCCTCAGCCAGCTTGGGACGGACGGTCGGCTCATCGGATTCGACAAGGATCCTCAAGCGATTGCCACCGGGCAAACGCTAGCGGCCGAAGACGGCCGCTTTGTCGTTGTGCAGCGCAGCTTTGCCGAGCTGGGTTCAGTGGTTGCCGAGCAAGGTCTGAGCGGCAAGGTCAGCGGTATCCTGCTCGATCTCGGCGTGTCTTCGCCGCAGCTGGATGACGCCGAGCGCGGCTTCAGTTTCCTCAATGACGGCCCACTGGACATGCGCATGGACCCGTCCCGTGGCATCAGTGCCGCCGAATTCGTCAACACCGCGCCGGTGGAAGAAATCGCCCGGGTGTTCAAGGAATACGGCGAAGAGCGTTTCTCCGGCCGCATGGCCCGTGCCGTGGCCGAGCGCCGCGACATCAAGCCGTTCGAGCGCACCGCTGATCTGGCCGAGGTCCTCAAAGTCGCCAACCCGGCGTGGGAGAAGGGCAAGAACCCGGCGACCCGTGCATTTCAGGGCCTGCGTATTCACGTCAACAACGAACTGGGCGATCTGGAGGCCGGCCTCGAAGCCGCTCTGGAGGCTCTGGAGGTTGGCGGCCGTCTGGTGGTCATCAGCTTCCACTCGCTGGAAGATCGCATCGTCAAGCTGTTCATGCGCAAATTGGTGAAAGGCGAAGCCGACAACCTGCCGCGCAACCTGCCCGTGCGCCACGTGGCGTTCGAACCGAAAATCAAAATACATGGCAAAGCGCAGACGGCCTCCGACGCCGAACTCAAAGCCAACCCACGTTCCCGTAGCGCTGTGATGCGTGTCGCGGAGAAGTTGCGGTGAGCAAGCTTTTCGCCAAGCCCCTGCCTGGCGGCAGCTTTATCATGTTGCTGCTGTTTATCGGCGTGCTCGTGTCGGCCATCGGCGTGTCTTACAGCGCGCACTGGAACCGCCAGTTGCTCAACACCCTTTATAACGAACTCAGCGTGCGCGACAAGGCGCAGGCCGAGTGGGGGCGCCTGATTCTCGAACAGAGCACCTGGACCGCGCACAGCCGCATCGAAGTGCTGGCCACCGAACAACTGAAAATGCACATCCCTGGCGCGGCTGACGTGAAGATGGTGGCGCCATGATGAAACTCGAAGGGGCACTCTTCCCGTGGCGCTTCCGTCTGGTCGTTGGTCTGCTCGGTGTCATGGTGGCCGCGATCTGCTGGCGCATCATCGACCTGCAAGTGATCGACCGAGACTTCCTCAAGGGGCAGGGCGACGCGCGCAGTGTTCGTCATATCCCGATTCCTGCACACCGTGGTCTGATTACTGACCGTAACGGCGAGCCCCTGGCCGTCAGTACGCCGGTGACCACGCTGTGGGCCAACGCCAAGGAAATGCAACTGGCCAAAGAAAAGTGGCCAGCACTCGCCGCTGCGCTGGGGCAGGATCCGAAAGCCTTGGCCGAGCGTCTTGAAGCCCAGGCCAACAAAGAATTCATTTACCTGGTGCGCGGGTTGACCCCCGAGCAGGGCCAGGCCGTGCTTGACCTGAAAGTGCCGGGCGTCTACGGCATCGAAGAGTTCCGCCGCTTCTATCCGGCCGGTGAAGTCACCGCACACATGGTCGGCTTCACCGACATTGACGATCACGGGCGCGAAGGCGTCGAGCTGGCCTACGACGAGTGGCTGGCCGGGGTGCCGGGCAAACGGCAGGTCATCAAGGATCGGCGTGGTCGGCTGATCAAGGATGTCCAGGTCACCAAGAACGCCAAGGCCGGCAAGCCCTTGGCGTTGTCGATTGACCTGCGTCTGCAATACCTGGCCAACCGCGAGCTGCGCAACGCGATCATCGAGAACGGCGCCAAGGCCGGCAGTCTGGTGATCATGGACGTGAAGACCGGCGAGATTCTCGCCATGGTCAACCAGCCGACCTACAACCCGAACAACCGTCGCAACCTGCAGCCGGCGATGATGCGTAACCGCGCGATGATCGACGTGTTCGAACCGGGTTCGACCATGAAAGCGATCTCGATGAGCGCGGCGATCGAATCCGGCCGCTGGAAACCGACCGACACCGTCGAGGTGTACCCGGGCTCGCTGCAGATCGGCAAGTACACCATCAAGGACGTTTCGAAGACCGAAGGTCCGGTACTCGACATGACCGGCATCCTGATCAATTCCAGTAACGTCGGCATGAGTAAGGTCGCGTTCGATATCGGCGGTGAGACCATTTACCGTCTCGCGCAGAAAGTCGGCCTCGGCCAGGACACCGGTCTCGGCTTCCCGGGCGAGCGCGTCGGCAACCTGCCGAACTACCGTGACTGGCGCAAGGCTGAAACCGCGACGCTGTCGTATGGCTACGGTATTTCCGTGACCGCGATCCAGCTGGTGCACGCGTTCTCGGCGCTGGCCAACAACGGTCGTCTCGCACCATTGACTCTGATCAAAACCGACAAGCCGCCGCAGACCACTCAGGTCCTGCCGGAAGCGGTCGCAAAAACCATGCAGGGCATGTTGCAGCAAGTGATCGAAGCACCGCGCGGCGTGTTCCGTGCGCAGGTGCCGGCGTATCACGTGGCCGGCAAATCGGGTACTGCGCGTAAGACTTCGGTGGGCACCAAGGGCTACGCCGAAAACTCCTACCGCTCGCTGTTCGCCGGTTTCGGGCCGATGAGCGATCCGCGTTACGCCATCGTGGTAGTGATCGATGAACCGTCCAAGGCCGGTTACTTCGGTGGTCTGGTTTCGGCGCCGGTGTTCAGCCGTGTGATGTCCGGCACTCTGCGTCTGATGAACGTGACCCCGGACAACCTGCCGACCACCCAACAGGCCAACGCCACCCCGGTCGTTCCGCTGAAAGCCAATGGAGGGCGCGGCTGATGTCTCTTAGTCTGAACAAGATATTCCCCCACGCCGGCCACGATCTACTGATCCGTGAGTTGGCGCTGGACAGTCGCAACGTACGCGCCGGTGACCTGTTCCTCGCCGTGCCGGGCGGTAAATTCGATGGCCGTGCGCACATCGCCGATGCCTTGCAGCGCGGCGCGGCGGCGGTTGCCTATGAAGTGGAAGGCGCCACCGTGCTGCCGATCACCGAAGTGCCGCTGATCCCGGTCAAAGGCCTGGCTTCGCAGCTGTCCGATATCGCCGGGCGCTTTTATGGTGACCCAAGCCATCACCTGAACCTGGTCGGGGTCACTGGCACCAACGGCAAAACCAGCGTGACCCAACTGGTTGCGCAGGCTCTGGATCTGCTCGGCCAGCACTGCGGCATCGTCGGTACGCTGGGTTCCGGCTTTTATGGCGCGCTGGAAAGCGGCCTGCACACCACGCCGAATCCGATTGCCGTGCAAGCGACCTTGGGCGACCTGAAAAAGGCCGGGGCCAAAGCCGTGGCCATGGAAGTCTCGTCACACGGTCTGGACCAGGGCCGCGTTACCGCATTGGCGTTCGACGTTGCGGTGATGACCAACTTGTCCCGCGATCACCTGGATTATCACGGCACCATGGAGGCGTACGCCGAGGCCAAGGCCAAGCTGTTCGCCTGGAATGACCTGAAGTGCCGCGTGGTCAACCTCGACGACGATTTCGGCCGGCAACTGGCCGCCGATAAGCGCGATTCGCGCCTGATCACTTACAGCCTGCTCGACAACAGCGCCTACCTGTTCTGCCGTGAAGCGCAGTTCGATGACCACGGCGTGCGCGCCACGCTGGTCACGCCGCAGGGCGAGCATCACCTGCGTAGCACGCTGCTCGGTCGTTTCAACCTGAGCAACGTACTGGCGGCGGTCGGCGCCTTGCTCGGTCTGGATTACGCCCTCGACGAAATTCTCAAGGTGCTGCCGAAGCTCGAAGGCCCGGCCGGACGCATGCAGCGTCTGGGTGGCGGCACTCAGCCGCTGGTGGTGGTCGATTACGCCCACACCCCGGATGCGCTGGAAAAAGTTCTGACCGCGTTGCGCCCACACGTCAAAGGCCAGTTGCTATGCCTGTTCGGCTGCGGTGGTGATCGTGATCGTGGCAAGCGTCCGCTGATGGCCGAAGTGGTCGAACGTCTGGCCGACCGCGTGCTGGTCACCGATGACAACCCGCGCACGGAAGATCCGGCGCAGATTTTCGACGACATCCGCGCCGGCTTCACCGCGGTGGATAAAGTCACTTTTGTTGCCGGTCGTGGTCAGGCGATCGCCCAACTGATCGCCGCTGCCTCGGCGGATGACGTGATCGTCCTGGCGGGCAAAGGCCATGAGGACTATCAGGAAATCAACGGCGAGCGTCACGCTTTCTCCGATCTGGTCGAAGCCGATCATGCCCTCACCGCATGGGAGGTGGCTCATGCTTAAGGCCCTGAAGTTGAGCGAACTGACCAACGTCCTCGACGCACGTCTGATCAGCACCGACGCCAGTTTTGATGGCGTCAGCATCGATAGCCGGGCGATCACCGCTGGCCAACTGTTTATTGCCCTGACTGGCCCGCGCTTCGATGGTCACGACTATCTGAACGACGTCGCCGGCAAAGGCGCGGTCGCGGCGCTGGTCGAGCGTGAAGTGCCCGACAGCACCCTGCCGCAACTGCTGGTCAAGGACACCCGCCAGGCCCTCGGCCAGTTGGGTGCGTTGAACCGTGCCGCGTTCACTCAGCCAGTGGCGGCCATCACCGGCTCCAGCGGCAAGACCACGGTCAAGGAAATGCTCGCGAGCATCCTGCGTACTCGCGGTCCGGTGCTGGCGACTCGCGGCAATCTGAACAACGATCTCGGTGCACCGCTGACCCTGCTCGAACTGGCGCCGGAACACACCGCCGCCGTGATCGAACTGGGCGCTTCGCGTCTGGGCGAAATCGCCTACACCGTCGGGCTGACCAAGCCGCACGTGGCGATCCTCAACAACGCCGGCACCGCCCACGTTGGCGAGTTCGGCGGGCCGGAAAAAATCGTCGAAGCCAAAGGCGAGATCATCGACGGTCTGGCGGCGGATGGCGTCGCCGTGCTCAATCTCGATGACAAGGCCTTTGGCATCTGGAAGCTCCGCGCCGGCGCACGCAAGGTGCTGACCTTCTCCCTGAGCAATCCTCAGGCAGATTTCTACGCCAGCGACCTGAGCACCGATGCCCGGGGTTGCCCGGCCTTCAACCTGCATACACCTGAAGGTGTGGAGCACGTTCAACTGAACCTGCTCGGCACCCATAACGTCGCCAACGCCATGGCCGCCGCTGCTGCCGCGCACGCTCTGGGCGTGTCGCTGTTCGGCATCGCCACCGGGCTTGGCGCGGTACAACCGGTCAAGGGTCGCACCGTCGCGCAACTGGCGAAGAACGGCATGCGCGTGATCGATGACACTTACAACGCAAACCCCACCTCCATGTGCGCTGCCGTTGATATACTCGCCGGCTTTTCCGGCCGCACCGTCCTGGTGCTCGGAGATATCGGCGAGTTGGGCGATTGGGCGGAGCAGGGGCACCGCGACGTGGGCGAATATGCCCGGGGCAAGGTTTCCGCGCTTTACGCGGTCGGACCGAACATGGTCCACGCCGTGAACGCATTCGGCAAAGAGGCGCATCACTTCGGCACGCAAGCCGAACTGATCCAGGCCCTCGATGCCGAGCAGGACACAAACACCACCATTTTGATCAAGGGTTCGCGCAGTGCAGCGATGGAAAACATCGTTGCGGCTCTGTGCGGGTCCAGTCTGGAGAAACATTAATGCTGCTGCTGCTAGCGGAGTATCTGCAACAGTTCTACAAAGGCTTCGCGGTCTTCCAGTACCTGACCCTGCGCGGGATCCTCGGTGTGCTGACCGCGCTGGTTTTGTCGCTGTGCTATGGCCCGTGGATGATCCGCACCCTGCAGAACCGTCAGATCGGCCAGTCCGTGCGCAATGACGGCCCGCAATCGCACCTGTCCAAATCGGGTACGCCGACCATGGGCGGCGCACTGATTCTGTCCTCCATCGGTGTCAGCACCCTGCTGTGGGCTGACCTGAGCAACCGTTACGTGTGGGTCGTGCTGCTGGTGACCCTGCTGTTCGGCGCCATCGGCTGGGTCGACGATTACCGCAAAGTGATCGAGAAGAACTCCCGTGGCTTGCCAAGCCGCTGGAAGTATTTCTGGCAGTCGGTGTTCGGTCTGGGCGCGGCGATCTTCCTTTATATGACTGCTGCGACGCCGGTGGAAACCACGCTGATCCTGCCGATGCTCAAGGACTACAGCATTCCGCTGGGCGCCGGGTTCATCGTGCTGACCTACTTCGTGATCGTCGGCTCAAGCAACGCGGTCAACCTGACTGACGGCCTCGACGGTCTGGCGATCATGCCAACCGTGATGGTCGGCGGCGGTCTGGGGATCTTCTGCTACCTGTCGGGTAACGTGAAATTCGCCGAATACCTGCTGATTCCTTACGTGCCGGGCGCGGGCGAACTGATCGTGTTCTGCGGCGCGCTGATCGGTGCCGGCCTCGGATTCCTCTGGTTCAACACCTACCCGGCGCAAGTGTTCATGGGCGACGTCGGTGCGCTGGCGCTCGGCGCGGCACTGGGCACCATCGCGGTCATCGTCCGTCAGGAAATCGTCCTGTTCATCATGGGCGGCGTGTTCGTGATGGAAACCCTGTCGGTGGTGATCCAGGTTGCTTCTTTCAAGATGACCGGTCGCCGAGTGTTCCGCATGGCACCGATTCATCACCACTTTGAACTCAAGGGCTGGCCCGAGCCACGCGTGATCGTCCGTTTCTGGATCATCACCGTGATTCTCGTGCTGATCGGCCTTGCCACCCTGAAGCTGAGGTAGAACGAGTGTCTCTGATCGCTTCTGACCACTTCCGCATCGTTGTCGGCCTCGGCAAGAGCGGCATGTCCCTGGTTCGCTTCCTGGCGAACCGGGGTGTGTCGTTTGCCGTCGCCGATACGCGGGACAATCCACCGGAACTGGCCACGCTCAAGCGTGACTATCCGCACGTGGAAGTGCGTTGTGGCGAGCTGGACGTCGAATTCCTGTGCCGTGCCGACGAGCTCTACGTGAGCCCCGGCCTGGCGCTGGCGACCCCGGCCCTGCAAGCCGCTGCCGCCCGCGGTGTGAAAATGGCCGGCGACATCGAGCTGTTCGCGCGTAACGCGCGGGCGCCGATCGTGGCCATCACCGGTTCCAACGCGAAAAGCACCGTCACCACCCTGGTCGGCGAGATGGCGGCTGCGGCCGGCAAACGCGTGGCGGTGGGCGGCAACCTCGGTACGCCAGCGCTGGAGTTGCTCAGCGACGACGTCGAGCTGTACGTGATGGAGCTGTCGAGCTTCCAACTGGAAACCACCGACCAGCTCAACGCTGAAGTGGCCACCGTGCTGAACATCAGCGAAGACCACATGGACCGCTACAGCGGCCTGCCGGCGTATCACCTGGCCAAGCACCGGATCTTCCGTGGCGCGAAGCAGTTTGTGGTCAACCGTCAGGACGCACTCAGCCGTCCGCTGATCGGCGAGGGCCAGCCGTGCTGGACCTTCGGCCTGAACAAACCGGATTTCAAGGCCTTTGGCCTGCGCGAAGAAGACGGCGAGAAATACCTCGCCTTCGAATTCCAGAACCTGATGCCGGTGCGCGAACTGAAAGTGCGCGGCGCGCATAACCAGGCCAACGCCCTCGCGGCGCTGGCGCTGGGGCATGCGGTCGGCCTGCCGTTCGACGCCATGCTCGATGCCCTGCGCAATTTCGCCGGTCTCGAACACCGCTGCCAGTGGGTGCGTGATCTCGACGGTGTGGGTTACTACAACGATTCCAAGGCGACCAACGTCGGCGCCGCACTGGCCGCCATCGAAGGCCTGGGCGCGGACATCGACGGCAAAGTCGTGCTGATCGCCGGTGGCGACGGCAAGGGTGCCGAGTTCAAGGATCTGCGCGATCCAGTGGCGGCCAACTGCCGCGCCGTGATCCTGATGGGCCGCGACTCCGACAAGATCGGCGCAGCTATCGGTGACGCCGTGCCGCTGATTCGCGCGACCTCGCTGGTCGACGCCGTTGCGCAATCCCGCGCGGTCGCCCAGCCGGGTGACGTGGTGCTGCTGTCGCCCGCCTGCGCCAGTTTCGACATGTTCAAGAATTACGAAGACCGTGGTCACCAGTTCGTCCGCGCCGTGGAGGATCTGGCATGAGCCTGCGCAATATCATCAAGCCGTACCCGTCGCCGATCATCACCGGTCGTGGCATCGACCTCGACTTCCCGATGCTCGCCGGTTGCCTGGCGCTGCTGGGCCTGGGCTTGATCATGATTGCCTCGGCCTCCACCGAAGTGGCGGCGGCGCAGTCGGGCAGCGCGCTGTACTACATGATTCGCCACCTGATCTATGTGGCGCTGGGCCTGGGTGCCTGCATCATTACCATGATGATTCCGATCGCCACCTGGCAGCGTCTGGGCTGGATGATGCTGATCGGCGCCTTCGGTCTGCTGGTGATGGTGATCGTCCCCGGGATCGGCCGTGAAGTGAACGGGTCGATGCGCTGGATCGGTTTCAGCTTCTTTAACGTTCAGCCGTCCGAGATCGCCAAGGTGTTTGTGGTGATCTACCTCGCCGGTTATCTGGTACGTCGTCAGAAAGAAGTGCGCGAGAGCTGGATGGGCTTCTTCAAGCCGTTCATCGTGCTGCTGCCGATGGCGGGGCTGTTGCTGATGGAGCCGGACTTCGGTGCCACCGTGGTAATGATGGGCGCTGCGGCAGCGATGCTGTTCCTCGGCGGGGTCGGGCTGTTCCGCTTCTCGCTGATGGTGGTACTCGCAGTCGGGGCCGTGGTCTTGCTGATTCAGATGCAGCCTTACCGGATGGCGCGTCTGACCAACTTCGCCGACCCGTGGGCCGACCAGTTCGGCGCCGGGTATCAGTTGTCGCAGGCGTTGATTGCCTTCGGTCGCGGTGAGTGGCTGGGCGTTGGCCTGGGCAACAGCGTGCAGAAACAGTTCTACCTGCCTGAAGCGCATACCGACTTCGTGTTCTCCGTACTTGCCGAAGAGCTGGGTGCGGTGGGTTCGCTGTGCACCGTGGCGCTGTTCGTGTTCGTGTGTATTCGCGGCATGTACATCGGTCTGTGGGCCGAGAAAGCCAAGCAGTTCTTCGCCGCTTATGTGGCCTACGGTCTGTCGTTCCTGTGGATCGGTCAGTTCCTGATCAACATCGGGGTGAACGTCGGTCTGCTGCCGACCAAGGGGCTGACCCTGCCGTTCCTCAGCTATGGCGGCAGTTCCCTGGTGATCTGCTGTGCCTGCCTCGGCTTGTTGCTGAGGATCGAGTGGGAGAGTCGGACCCACCTGGGCAGTGAAGAGATGGAGTTCCATGAGAGCGACTTCGCCGAGGAGCCGAACCATGGGCGCTAACGTATTGATCATGGCCGGCGGCACCGGCGGCCACGTGTTCCCGGCGCTGTCCTGTGCCCGTGAATTCCAGGCGCGCGGCTACACCGTGCACTGGCTCGGCACGCCCCGCGGAATCGAAAACGAACTGGTGCCGGCTGCAGGTCTTGAACTGCATCGCATCAACGCCACCGGATTGCGTGGCAAGGGCAAGCTGTCGCTGCTCAAGGCACCGTTCATGCTGCTCAAGTCGGTGTGGCAGGCGCGGGCGGTGATTCGCCAGCTGCGTCCAGTCTGCGTGGTCGGCTTCGGTGGTTATGTGACCGGCCCGGGCGGGATTGCCGCGAAACTGGCCGGTGTGCCGGTGATCGTTCACGAGCAGAACGCCGTGGCCGGCACCGCCAATCGGTTGCTGGTGCCGTTCGCCGCCCGGGTGTGTGAAGCGTTCCCCGACACCTTTACTCTGTCGGACACCCGCCGTACCACCGGAAACCCGGTGCGCAGCGAGCTGTTCCTCGAAACATCGCGACCGGCTCTGGCCGGGCGCAAAGCGCGTTTGCTGATCCTCGGCGGAAGCCTGGGTGCAGAACCGTTGAACAAGTTGCTGCCTGAAGCCCTGGCGCAAGTCCCTGCCGATTTGCGTCCGGAAGTGTTTCATCAGGCCGGCAAAAACCACGATGAAGTGACTGCAGAGCGCTACCGCGCCGCCGGCGTGGATGCGCAGGTGCAGCCCTTTATCAAAGACATGGCCCAGGCCTATGGCTGGGCTGACCTGGTGGTGTGTCGCGCTGGCGCGCTGACCATCAGTGAGCTGGCTGCCGTTGGTCTGCCCTCGATGCTGGTGCCTTTGCCCCACGCGATCGACGATCACCAGACCCGCAACGCCGATTATTTGGCCCGTGAAGGCGCAGCCTTCGTGATGCCGCAAAGAACGACTGGTGCCGCGGACCTTGCCGCGCGCCTGACAGAGGTCTTGATGCAACCGCAACGACTCGAAGAAATGGCCCAAGCGGCCCGCCGTCTGGCCAAACCCGATGCCACCCGTAGCGTGGTCGATACCTGCCTGGAGGTGGCCCATGGTTGAGAATCAGAAAGCCATGCCACAACCGGAAATGCGCCGCATCCGTCGCATCCACTTCGTCGGTATCGGCGGCGTGGGCATGTGCGGGATTGCCGAAGTGTTGTTGAACCTGGGCTATGAAGTGTCCGGTTCCGACCTGAAAGCTTCGCCAGTGACCGAGCGTCTGGAATCGTTCGGTGCGCACATCTATATCGGCCACCGTGCCGAGAACGCCGCTATCGCTGACGTGCTGGTGGTGTCGAGTGCTGTCAACACCTCCAACCCGGAAGTGGCGACCGCTCTTGAGCGCCGTATCCCAGTGGTGCCACGTGCCGAAATGCTCGCCGAGCTGATGCGCTATCGCCACGGCATCGCCGTCGCCGGGACCCACGGCAAAACCACCACCACCAGCCTGATCGCTTCGGTGTTCGCCGCCGGTGGCCTGGACCCGACTTTCGTTATCGGTGGCCGTCTGAATGCCGCGGGCACCAATGCCCAGCTCGGCACCAGCCGCTACCTGATCGCCGAAGCCGACGAAAGCGACGCCAGTTTCCTGCACCTGCAACCGCTGGTGGCCGTGGTCACCAACATCGACGCCGACCACATGGCGACCTACGACGGTGACTTCAACAAGCTGAAGAAAACCTTCGTCGAGTTCCTGCACAACCTGCCGTTCTATGGTTTGGCGGTAATGTGCCTGGACGATCCGGTGGTGCGTGAAATTCTGCCGCTGGTCAAACGTCCGACCGTGACCTACGGCTTCAGCGAAGACGCCGACGTGCGCGCGATCAATGTGCGCCAGCAAGGCATGCAGACTTTCTTCACCGTGCTGCGCCCGGATCGCGAGCCGCTGGACGTGTCCGTGAACATGCCGGGCAACCACAACGTGCTCAACTCGTTGGCGACCATCTGCATCGCCAGCGACGAAGGCGTCAGCGACGAAGCCATCGTTCAGGGCCTGTCCGGGTTCCAGGGGGTCGGCCGACGCTTCCAGGTCTACGGCGAACTGCCGGTGGACGGCGGCAATGTGATGCTGGTCGACGACTACGGTCACCACCCGACCGAAGTCGCTGCGGTGATCAAAGCCGTGCGCGGTGGCTGGCCGGACCGCCGTCTGGTGATGGTCTACCAGCCGCATCGCTACAGCCGCACCCGTGACCTGTACGACGATTTCGTCAATGTACTGGCCGACGCCAACGTGCTGCTGCTGATGGAAGTCTATCCGGCCGGCGAAGAGCCGATTCCGGGCGCGGACAGCCGCAAACTGTGCAACAGCATCCGTCAGCGCGGTCAGCTCGACCCGATCTACATCGAACGCGGTGTCGACCTCGCGCCGCTGGTCAAGCCGCTGCTGCGTGCCGGCGACATTCTGCTGTGCCAGGGCGCCGGTGATATCGGCGGTCTCGCACCAAAACTGTTGAAAAGTGAGTTGTTCGCCGGCGCCGTGGCTGCGTCGGTCGAGGGGAAGTTGAAATGACTGCTGCCTACGCCAACCTATTCTCCACCATCGCGCCGAAAGACTTCGGCCGTGTCGCCGTGCTGTTCGGTGGCATGAGTGCCGAGCGTGAGGTTTCGCTGAAATCCGGTAACGCCGTGCTCGACGCGCTGCAAAGCGCTGGCGTGGACGCGTTCGGGATCGACGTCGGCGAGGATTTTCTGCAGCGTCTGCTGAACGAAAAGATCGACCGCGCGTTCATCATCCTTCACGGTCGTGGCGGTGAAGACGGCTCGATGCAGGGCCTGCTCGAATGCGCCGGCATTCCGTACACTGGCAGCGGCATCCTTGCCTCGGCACTGGCGATGGACAAGCTGCGCACCAAGCAGGTCTGGCACAGCCTCGGGATTCCGACGCCGCGTCACGCCGTGCTGTGCAGCGAAGCCGATTGTATTTCCGCGGCGACGGAACTGGGCTTCCCTTTGATCGTCAAACCGGCGCATGAAGGTTCAAGTATCGGGATGGCCAAAGTGAGTTCTGCGTCCGAGTTGATCGACGCATGGAAAGCGGCCAGTACCTACGATTCGCAAGTCTTGGTTGAGCAATGGATTCAAGGTCCGGAGTTCACCATCGCCACCCTGCGTGACCAGGTGTTGCCTCCTATCGCCCTGGGCACACCGCACACGTTCTACGACTACGACGCCAAATACATCGCCAACGATACCCAGTACCGCATTCCGTGCGGGCTGGATGCCGCCAAGGAACAGGAACTCATGGATCTCACGGCCAAGGCCTGTGAGGCGCTGGGTATTGCCGGTTGGGCCAGGGCGGACGTGATGCAGGACGCCGACGGGCAGTTCTGGTTCCTGGAAGTGAATACCGCACCGGGCATGACCGATCACAGCCTGGTGCCGATGGCGGCCCGTGCTGCCGGTCTGGACTTCCAGCAACTGGTTCTGGCCATTCTGGCCGCCAGTGTTGAAGGCTCCGGTCATACAGAGGCGCGAGGTTAAGACCATGCAAGGCGCTCAGCTCAGACATCAGCCACCCGCACCCGGCCGCAAGCCGGTGCCGCGGGGTGCCAGCCGAATGGTGGCCAAAGAGCCGATGTCCGCGCGCCTGCCGAAAGCCAATTTCGGCTTTCTGAAAAGCCTGTTCTGGCCGGTGCTGCTGGTGGTGCTCGGGTTTGGTACCTATGAAGGTGCGCAGCGCTTGCTGCCTTACGCCGACCGGCCGATCACCAAGATCGCCGTGCAGGGTGACCTGAGCTACATCAGCCAGCAGGCGGTGCAGCAGCGAATCGCCCCGTACGTGGCGTCGAGCTTTTTCACCATCGACTTGGCCGGGATGCGCACCGAGCTTGAACAGATGCCATGGATCGCCCACGCCGAAGTACGCCGGGTGTGGCCGGATCAAGTGGTGATCCGCCTCGAAGAGCAACTGCCGGTGGCCCGTTGGGGCGACGAGTCGCTGCTCAACAACCAGGGCCAGGCATTTACGCCAAAGGAACTGGCGAACTACGAACACCTGCCACAGCTGTTCGGTCCACAACGGGCCCAGCAGCAAGTGATGCAGCAGTATCAGGTGCTGAGCCAGATGCTCCGGCCGCTGGGCTTCTCGATCGCGCGCCTGGAATTGCGTGAACGTGGCAGCTGGTTCCTGACCACCGGTGCCGGCAGTTCCGGCCCCGGCATCGAGTTGCTGCTGGGACGCGGCAACCTGGTGGAAAAGATGCGCCGCTTTATTGCCATCTATGACAAGACGCTTAAAGACCAGATTACGAACATTGCGCGCATCGATCTGCGCTACGCCAACGGCCTCGCTGTTGGCTGGCGGGAACCTGCAGCGCCGACGACAGACAAACCCGCTGTCGCAAAGAATTAAGAAGAGGCAGGACCCATGGCAAACGTGCAAAGCGGCAAAATGATCGTCGGTCTGGATATCGGCACCTCCAAGGTGGTGGCGCTGGTAGGCGAGGTCGCGGACGACGGCACGCTGGAAATCGTCGGTATCGGTACTCACCCGTCCCGCGGCCTGAAGAAGGGCGTGGTGGTGAACATCGAGTCGACCGTGCAATCGATCCAGCGCGCGATCGAAGAGGCCCAACTGATGGCGGGCTGCCGCATTCACTCGGCGTTCGTCGGCGTGGCCGGCAATCACATCCGCAGCCTGAATTCCCACGGCATCGTGGCGATTCGTGATCGCGAAGTGAGCTCGGCTGACCTGGAGCGCGTACTCGACGCCGCACAGGCCGTGGCGATCCCGGCTGACCAGCGCGTGCTGCACACCCTGCCGCAGGATTACGTGATCGATAACCAGGAAGGCGTCCGCGAGCCTCTGGGCATGTCCGGCGTCCGTCTGGAAGCCAAGGTTCACGTGGTCACCTGCGCCGTCAATGCTGCACAGAACATTGAAAAATGTGTGCGTCGCTGCGGTCTGGAAATCGACGACATCATTCTCGAGCAACTGGCCTCGGCCTACTCGGTGCTGACCGACGACGAAAAAGAGCTGGGCGTGTGCCTGGTCGACATCGGCGGCGGCACCACCGACATCGCGATCTTCACCGAAGGCGCGATCCGCCACACCGCGGTGATCCCGATTGCCGGTGATCAGGTGACCAACGACATCGCCATGGCGTTGCGCACCCCGACCCAGTACGCCGAAGAGATCAAGATTCGCTACGCCTGCGCCCTGGCCAAACTGGCCGGTGCCGGTGAAACCATCAAGGTGCCGAGCGTTGGCGACCGTCCACCGCGCGAGCTGTCGCGTCAGGCCCTGGCCGAAGTGGTCGAGCCGCGTTACGACGAACTGTTCACCCTGATCCAGGCCGAGCTGCGTCGCAGCGGCTACGAAGACCTGATCCCGGCGGGCATCGTGCTGACCGGCGGTACTTCGAAGATGGAAGGCGCCACCGAGCTGGCCGAAGAAATCTTCCACATGCCGGTTCGTCTGGGCGTGCCGCACGGCGTGAAAGGCCTGGATGACGTGGTGCGCAACCCGATTTATTCCACTGGCGTTGGCTTGTTGATGTACGGCCTGCAGAAGCAGTCCGACGGGATCTCGTTCTCGGGCATCGGCAGCCGCGACAGCTACAGCAACGATGAGCCACAGGCGCCGCTGCTGGACCGATTGAAGAAGTGGGTTCAAGGCAACTTCTAAAGCTTTACCGCAACACCGCAACAAAAATGCAGTAGGCGAAAAAACTAGAGAATGTAAGGAGAGGGAAAATGTTCGAACTCGTAGACAACATCCCCGCAAGCCCGGTAATCAAAGTTATCGGTGTCGGCGGTGGCGGCGGCAACGCTGTCAACCACATGGTCAAGAGCAACATCGAAGGCGTTGAATTCATCTGCGCCAACACCGATGCTCAAGCGCTGAAAAACATCGGCGCGCGTACCATCCTGCAACTGGGCACCGGTGTGACCAAAGGCCTGGGCGCCGGCGCCAACCCGGAAGTCGGCCGTCAGGCTGCGCTGGAAGATCGCGAGCGCATCGCTGAAGTGCTGGCTGGTACCAACATGGTGTTCATCACCACCGGCATGGGCGGTGGTACCGGTACCGGTGCTGCGCCGATCATCGCCGAAGTGGCCAAGGAAATGGGCATCCTGACCGTTGCGGTCGTGACCCGTCCGTTCCCGTTCGAAGGCCGCAAGCGTATGCAGATCGCCGACGAAGGCATCCGCATGCTCTCCGAAAGCGTCGACTCGTTGATCACCATCCCTAACGAGAAGCTGCTGACCATCCTCGGTAAAGACGCCAGCCTGCTGTCGGCTTTCGCCAAGGCTGACGACGTACTGGCCGGTGCCGTTCGCGGTATCTCCGACATCATCAAACGTCCGGGCATGATCAACGTCGACTTCGCCGACGTGCGTACCGTGATGAGCGAAATGGGCATGGCGATGATGGGCACTGGCTGCGCCAGCGGTCCGAACCGTGCACGTGAAGCGACCGAAGCGGCCATCCGCAACCCGCTGCTGGAAGACGTGAACCTGCAAGGCGCACGCGGCATTCTGGTGAACATCACCGCCGGTCCTGACCTGTCCCTGGGTGAGTACTCCGACGTGGGTAGCATCATCGAAGCCTTCGCTTCCGAGCACGCGATGGTCAAGGTCGGTACCGTTATCGATCCGGACATGCGCGACGAACTGCACGTCACCGTGGTTGCCACCGGTCTGGGCGCGAAAATCGAGAAGCCTGTGAAGGTCATCGACAACACCGTTCACACTTCCATGGCTTCCGCTCAGGTTCAACAACCGGCTCCTGCGCGTCAGGAAGCTCCGGCGGTGAACTACCGTGACCTGGACCGTCCGACCGTCATGCGCAACCAGGCTCAGGCCGGTGCTGCGACTGCCGCGAAGATGAACCCGCAGGACGATCTGGATTACCTGGACATCCCGGCATTCCTGCGTCGTCAGGCCGATTGATGGAATGTATCAGGGCTATGACGGTGATTGGTGTTCAGCAAAGGCTCGGTCTGCTATTATCGCCAGCCTTTGTTGATACCAGTTCGCAATTTGCGCTGAAGCGGCCCAAGCCATGATTAAACAACGCACACTGAAAAATATTATCCGTGCCACAGGTGTAGGCCTGCACTCCGGGGAGAAGGTCTACCTGACCCTCAAGCCTGCGCCTGTCGACACTGGCATTGTGTTTTGTCGCGCTGACCTCGACCCTGTGGTGCAGATCCCTGCCCGCGCGGAAAACGTTGGTGAAACCACTATGTCGACGACGCTGATCAACGGCGACGTCAAAGTGGACACGGTAGAGCACTTGCTCTCGGCCATGGCTGGCCTGGGCATCGATAACGCCTACGTCGAGCTCTCCGCGTCCGAAGTCCCGATCATGGATGGCAGCGCTGGACCGTTCGTATTCCTGATTCAATCGGCTGGCCTGGAAGAGCAGGACGCCGCCAAGAAATTCATCCGCATCCTGCGTGAAGTGACAGTGGAAGACGGCGACAAGCGCGCCACTTTCGTCCCTTTCGAAGGGTTCAAGGTGAGCTTCGAGATCGATTTCGATCACCCGGTTTTCCGGGACCGCACCCAAAGTGCAAGCGTGGATTTTTCCAGCACTTCGTTCGTAAAAGAAGTCAGCCGCGCCCGTACTTTCGGTTTCATGAGTGACATCGAGTACCTGCGCAAGCACAACCTCGCACTCGGCGGCAGCGTTGAAAACGCGATCGTGGTTGATTCCGATGGTGTACTGAACGAAGACGGCCTTCGCTACGAAGACGAATTCGTGAAGCACAAGATCCTCGATGCGATTGGCGACCTGTACCTGCTGGGTAACAGCCTGATTGGTGAGTTCAAAGGCTTCAAGTCCGGTCATGCACTGAACAACCAGCTGCTGCGCAAGTTGATTGAGCAGACAGATGCGTGGGAAGTCGTGACGTTCGAAGACGCCAGCACTGCACCGATCTCTTACATGCGCCCGGTTGCGGCGGTGTAAGTAAAAAACCTCTCTAGTTTTTTGAAGGCCATCCTCGGATGGCCTTTTTTTATGCCCTGAATTTGATGTTGTCTGTTCTGGCCTATTCGCGAGCAGGCTCGCTCCCACATTTGAAATGCATTCCCCTGTAGGAGTGAGCTTGCTCGCGAAGACGCCAGTTCAATCGCCGCAAAAATCAGCCAGCCACCACCACCCGGTTCCGCCCACCTTCCTTGGCCTGATACAACGCCTTGTCCGCCGCAAACAGCAGTTGCTCCAGCGACATCTCGACCGCAGTTGTCCAGGTGCTGATGCCGATACTGACGGTCATCGCCACGCCTGCACCCTCGACCCCTCGGCATCTGCTCGACCGCCTGGCGGATATGTTCGGCAATCTGTCGCGCACCGCTGCTGTCGGTTTCGGCGAGGATCACCGAGAACTCTTCGCCGCCGTAACGGGCGACCAGATCGCCCGGTCGTCGCACGTTCGCCGTGATCACCTTGGCCAATTCACGCAGCGCCTGATCACCGGCCTGATGCCCATGGCGGTCGTTGAACGCCTTGAAGTGGTCGGCATCAATCATCATCACCGACAACGGTTTGCCCGAACGCTGGGCGCGGAACCATTCGTGGCGTAGCGCCTGATCGAGCATCCGCCGGTTGGCCACGCCGGTCAGCGCATCGGTGGCGGCCAGTTGCGCCAGTTCGCGTTCGGCGCGCTGGCGCAAGCGCAGCTCACGGGCCAGTAGCCAGGTCAGCCATAGCAGCCCGACACACAGCACGCCGGTGGCGCCACTGATCAACAGCGCCGTGCGGCGCCAGGTGCCGAACACTTCATCACTGGAGAGCGCAACCATCACCGTCAACGGCAGATTGCCGACCCGCGAATAGGTGTAGAGCCGTTGCTGATGGTCCATGCTCGAGGTGCTGGTGAAACTGCCACTGCCATCCTTGTCGCCGAGAATCCGCACCACGTTGGGCCGGTTGCCAAAGCTTTTGCCGATGGAGTCGCTTTGCAGATACGGCTTCTGCGCCAGCAGCACGCCGTCGCTGTTGATGATGTTCAGCGTGCTGCCTTTGCCGATGTCGAGGCTGTTGAACAACTGATCGAAGTAGTCGAGCTTCATCGACGCCACCGCCACACCAGCGAACTCACCGGTGTCCGAGGAGATCCGCCGACTGAAACTGATGCGCCATTGATTGGCTTCGTCGCAATCGCAACGGGTCTTGAACGGGCGGCTGATGAACATGCCCATGTCGCGGTTGAAGGCATGGGCGAGGAAGTAATCGCGGTCGGCGAAGTTGCCCGGCTTGGGTTCGACCCGCGATGAGTCGGCGACCACATCGCCATGCTTGTCGAGCAGCAGGATGTCGCCCTTGAAGCGCGCGGTGGTCGAGCGGTCGAACAGCGCCAGATGGCGGATCTGCGGGGTGACGTCGCGCAAGTCATCGCGCTGGGCGGCGGCGATCAGGCCTTGCAGGGTCAGGTCATACAACTCGACCGTGCGCAGGACATCGGCGTCGATCAACTGGGCGATGGTGGTGGCGCTGCGGGTGGCCGACTCCTGAGCGTTGGCGTGCTCACGAATCAGCAGAAAAGTGACGATGCACAGAATCGCGATCACAGTCAGCGAACTGCCGCAGATCAGCAGCAATTCGGGGCGTCCGGTCTTGCCCGCCACAGGTGGGGTACGGCTCGCGATCATGATGGGCTGTCGGTTGAGAGGATCTTATTAGCGTAGTTGCATCAAGTCAGTGACGGTATTCCATTGTGGGAGCGGGCTTGCTCGCGAATGCGCCGTGTCATTCAACATTGTTGTCGACTGATGCAGCGCATTCGCGAGCAAGCCCGCTCCCACAGGGTATATCTCTCAATTCAAGACCGTGGCGCAGGGGTGATCTTAGAAGACGTTGATCGGGTAGTCGACAATCACACGGTATTCATCGGTGTCGGTATCAATCGCGCCGTAACCATTACCACCCCGGTTGGTCGCCCATTGCAGGCGTACCGCGAGATTTTTCGCCTGACCGCTCTGCACCACGTATTTCAGATCGATGTCGCGCTCCCAATGCTGGGCGTTGCGACCGTCGGCGCTGTACCACGAAGCATAGCCTTTGCTGTGCGGATCGACCTTGGTCAAGTCCACGGTGCCGCGCGAATAGGAGACCGCTGAAGTCAGACCCGGCATCCCCAGCCCGGCGAAGTCATAGGCGTACTTGAGCTTCCACGAACGTTCGTTCGGGCCGTTGAAGTCCGAGTATTGCTGCGAGTTGTCGAGGTAAACGCTGTCGCCCTGGCTGATGTAGTCGAACGGCGTGTTGCCGTTCACGCGCTGATACGCGGCAGTAATGCTGTGGCTGCCGATGCCGACGGTGAAATGCAGGCTGTAGGTGTTGTTGTCGATGTTGCCCAGCAGCGCGTCGCCGGTGTCCTGCGTGTGATAGAAGTGCAGGCCCGGGTTGAGGCTGACCAGATCGTTCAACTGCCAGGTGTAATCCAGCTCGTAGTAGTACTGGTTCCAGATGTCCTTCAACTCGGCAGCGTACAGATTGCTGGTCAAGCCTTCGACGCCGCTCCAGGACACGCCGGCCCAGTTCAGGTGCTGGCTTGCGTCACCTTCGGCGAGTTTGCCGTAGGAGGTACCGATGCGCTGGTGGCCACTCTGGTTGTACGGCTTGGTGAAACTGGCTTGGCCACCTTCGAACATCCAGCCGTCGAAACTGTGGTTGGTCAAGCTGACACCGCGGAAGGTCTGCGGCAGCATGCGCGACTCGCCGCCGGCAATCACCGGGTTGGTGAGGAACAGGTCGCCGGCCTTCAACTCGGTATCGAACGCACGCATTTTCAACGTGCCGCCCGCGGTCGAGAACGAGCCCGGCGCTTTGCCGTTGCCATCGCTGACCGGCAGGATGCTCGAGCCATCGGTGCCGCCACCGCCGTCGAGCTTCAACCCGAGCATGGCGTGGGCGTCGATGCCGAAGCCGACCGTGCCTTCGGTGTAACCCGACTGGAAGATCCCGAGAAAACCCTGGCCCCACTCGATGTTGTCGTCCGTCTGCTGCAGACGGTTGCGATTCATGTAGTAGTTGCGAGCGTTGAGGTTGAGGCTCGAGCCTTCGACGAAACCTTCCTTGGCGGCTTCGTCGGCATGGGCGGCGGGGGCAATCGTTGCGGCAATTGCAATGAACAGCGGGGTGACGCGGACTGGGTAACGCACTTGCGATGGAGCTCCTTGGGTCAACTGACACTTCAATGTCTTGAGGTGCGGGATGTTTCTTGTTTTTACAGACGAACCAAACGGCTTTCAGACCACAACGAAAAAAGGCCGCTGAAAGGCAGCGGCCTGGAAGGACGACGGTTGAACGGGAAGAGCCAAACAACCGCGTCGAGGGAAATTTTTCGCGGTGCGCGACTCAGCTGTCTTTCTCGGCTGCTTGAGCCTGGGAAGTGGCGGCCTGAGGGGCTTGCGAGGCGTCCTGCGACTTGACCATCACTTCTGCCTGAGACTGCTCGAAGGCGTGAGCGCGCGCGGCATTCTGCGCGATGAACGCCTGCGATTCTTCAGCCATCGCCATGGGCGACAGGATCAATGAGGACAAAACGAAAGCGCTGGCAATACCCATACTGTTGGACATCTGGAAAACCTTCTTGCTTGGCAAGTGCTGTTTGGTGCGGGCAAAGATAAGGTTGCCGGACGTTGGGAAACAGCCTGATTTTCATAAATGACTGTTGCAGTACAAGCAAAGATCAATCACGGGTGAACGCCATTCCTTGTGGCGAGGGAGCAAGCTCCCTCGCCACAGGGGTTTGCTTTTCAGTTAAACCGGGAGGTGGATGCCGAACGTATTCATCCCCCGATCACTACGTACAAACACATCGCCACCGTGCATCAGCGCAATCGCCTTGACGATCGCCAGCCCCAATCCATGGTTGTTGCCGCTGTTGCTGCGCGAGGCATCGACCCGATAGAAGCGCTCGAACAGACGCGGCAAGTGCTCGCTGGCAATCGGCGATCCGGGGTTGGCCACGCCGATGCTGACCTGATGTTCCTCGACTTCGATCCGCACCTCGATCACCTTGCCCGGTTCGGTATGCTGCACCGCATTACTCAGCAGATTGATCAGCGCCCGACGCAGATGCGCGATCTCGATTCGCACCTGTGCGTCACCACTCACATGCACCTGCACTTGCGCGTCTTCGAGGATGAAATCCAGGTAATCCAGCGTGGTTGCAACTTCATCCGCCAGCGAGGTCTCGGTCAGTTTGGTCGCCTTGCTGCCCTGGTCGGCGCTGGCAAGGAACAGCATGTCGTTGATGATCGAACGCAGGCGTTCCAGCTCTTCGAGGTTGGATTGCAGCACCTCGAAATAGTGTTCGGCGGAGCGTCCGCGCGTCAGCGCGACCTGGGTCTGACCGATCAGGTTGGTCAGCGGCGAACGCAGCTCATGGGCCACGTCGGCGTTGAACGATTCCAGCCGTGAGTACGCCTGTTCGACCCGCTCAAGGGTCGAGTTGAACGACTCGACAAACTGCTCAAGCTCCGGCGGCAGCGGCGACAGACGCAAGCGGCCCGAACGCAATGGCGGCGCCAGACGCTGCGCCTCGTGGGACAGTTTGATCAGCGGTTGCAGGCCAATCCGTGCCACCCAGTACCCGAGCGCCGAGGCCAGCGCCACGCCGATAATCGCCAGACCGATCAGGGCAATCAGCAACTGATGTTGCGTCTGGTGAAACGTATCGGTGTCGATGCCGATCATGAAGCGCAGCGGCGGGCGTTGGTCCTTGGCCGGAAACTGGCTGACCAGCACTTTCAGCGGATAGGGCTGGTCGGGCAATTGCAGGTCGCGCATGCCCAATGGGCCGTTGGCGAACTCGCGAATCTGCGGGGTCAGGTTGCCAAACTCATACTGCGGATCACCGCTGCTGATCCAGAAACTGATGCGCTTGTCTTCCTCGCCCAGCAGCTTGAGTTTGTTGTTGATCTTCACCCAATGATCGGGCGTGCCGTAACGACCGACGGTGGATTCGAGCACGCTGTAACGCGCATCCAGCTCGGCTTCCGGCAGCAGGCCCAGGCCCTTGTCGACCTGCTGATACAGCGCGCCGCCGATCAACAGAAACACCAGTAGCGCCACCAGCGTGAACATCCCACTGAGGCGCAGGGCGATCGAGTTACTGGACACCACGGCTCTCCAGCACGTAACCCATGCCACGAATGGTGTGCAGCAGTTTCTCGTCGAACGGCCCGTCGAGCTTGGCCCGCAGACGCTTGATCGCGACTTCGACGACGTTCGCGTCGCTGTCGAAATTGATGTCCCAGACCATCTCGGCAATCGCGGTTTTCGAGAGGATTTCACCTTGTCGGCGCGCCAGAACGCTGAGCAGCGAGAACTCTTTTGCCGTCAGATCCAGTCGGGTGCCGGCGCGGGTGGCCTTGCGGCTGATCAGATCAATCCACAGGTCGGCGATGCTCACTTGCACCGGTTCATGGCCACCGCTGCGCCGGGTCAGCGCCTGCAAACGCGCTACCAGCTCCAGAAAGGAAAACGGCTTGCCAAGGTAATCGTCGGCGCCGTCACGCAGGCCCCTGATCCGGTCTTCGACGCGTTCGCGGGCGGTGAGCATGATCACCGGGGTCTGCTTGCGCGCACGTAAGGCGCGCAGCACGCCGAAGCCGTCCAGGCCCGGCAACATCACGTCGAGGACGATCACCGCGTAGTCGCTTTCCAGCGCCAGGTGCAGGCCCTCGACGCCGTCGCGGGCCAGATCCACGGTGTAACCCTGTTCCGTCAGACCGCGGTGCAGATAATCCGCGGTTTTTTCCTCGTCTTCGATAATCAGAACGCGCATGACCCTGCCTCAGTCTGTAGTCGCCAGTGCCGTCGTGGGCATTGGTTTGGGCCTGTGGAACAGCCGCTCAAGCCACAAGTATATGACCGGCGTGGTAAACAGCGTCAGCATCTGGCTGACCAGCAAGCCGCCCACCACCGCGATCCCCAGCGGCTGGCGCAGTTCGGCGCCGGTGCCGTAACCGAGCATCAGCGGCAGGGCGCCGAGCAGGGCGGCGAGGGTGGTCATGATGATCGGCCGGAACCGCGTCAGGCACGCTTCGAAAATCGCCTCCTGCGGCGCCAGTCCGCGATTGCGCTGGGCTTCCAGGGCGAAGTCGATCATCAGAATGCCGTTCTTTTTGACGATACCGATCAGCAGCACCAGCCCGATCAACGCCATGATCGAAAAGTCCTGACCGCAGATCCACAGCATGATCACTGCACCGAGACCGGCCGCCGGCAGGGTCGAGATGATCGTCAGCGGATGCACGAAGCTCTCATAAAGCACGCCGAGAATGATGTACACCGCCACCAGCGCCGCAAGAATCAGCCACGGCTGACTGGCGAGCGAACTCTGGAATGCCTGCGCTGCGCCCTGGAAGTTGCCGCTGATGGCGGTCGGCATGCCGATCTCGGCCTTGGCCTGGTTGAGCAGGATCACCGCGTCGCCCAAGGCCACGCCGGGGGCCAGGTTGAACGACAGGTTGGCGGCGGGGAACATGCCGTCATGGGCAATCGACAGCGGGCCGATGGTCGGTGCGTCGAATTTCGCCAGCGCCGACAGCGGCACCATTTCCCCGCTCAGCGGCGAGCGCAGGTAGAAATAGTTGAGGCTTTCGGCCTTGCCGCGCTGTTGGGTATCGAGCTCCAGAATGACGTTGTACTGGTTGACCTGGGTCTGGAATTCATTGATCTGGCGCTGGCCGAACGCATCGTACAGCGCCTCGTCGACATCACTCGCGGTCAGGCCGAAACGCGCGGCGGCGCTGCGGTCGATGCTGATGTGGGTGATGCTGCCGCCCAGTTGCAGGTCGTTGGAAATGTCGCGGAACGCCGGGATGCTGCGCAGCTTCTCGGTCAGGCGCTGGGTCCAGGTGGCCAGGGTCGCGCCGTCATTGCTCTTGAGCACGTACTGGTACTGGGCGCGGCTTGGGCCGGAGCTGAGGTTGATGTCCTGGCCGGCGCGCAGGTACAGGACGATGCCCGGGACTTTCATCAGTTTCGGACGGATACGGTCGATGAACTGGCTGGCCGAGACGTCGCGGTCGCCGCGTTTTTTCAGGGCGATCCAGAAGCGGCCGTTGGCGATGGTCTGGTTGCTGCCGGACACGCCCACCGAGTGGGAAAACGCTTCGACTGCCGGGTCGGCGGCGACGATTTCGGCCATCGCCAGGTGTTTTTTCACCATGTCGCCGTAGGAAATATCCGCAGCGGCTTCGGTGGTGCCGAGCACGAACCCGGTGTCCTGGATCGGGAAGAAGCCCTTGGGAATAAAGATGTAACCGGCAATTGCCAACCCGAGGGACAGGCAGAACACGCCAATCATCAGTTTCTGATGGGCGAGGGCGCGGCGCAGGCCTTTCTCGTACCACGCCAGCAGACGTTCACTGAAGCCCGGTTTGTCATGGGCGTGATGCACCGGTTTGCGCATGAACAGCGCGGCCAGGGTTGGCGCCAGCGTCAGCGATACCACCACCGAAATAAGAATGGTCGAAGTCGCGGTCAGGGCGAATTCCTTGAACAGCCGCCCGACCACACCGCCCATGAACAGCAGCGGAATGAACGCCGCCACCAGCGAGAAGCTGATCGAGACCACGGTGAAGCCGATCTCGCCGGCGCCCTTGACCGCCGCCTCACGCATGCCGTCGCCGGCTTCCAGGTGCCGGTGGATGTTCTCCACCACCACAATCGCATCGTCGACCACAAACCCCACGGCCACCACAATCGCCACCAGCGTCAGGTTGTTCAGGCTGAAACCGAGGATGTACATCAGGGCGAAACTGGCCACCAGTGACACGCCGAGCACCGCCGAGACAATCAGCGTCGCCGACAGTTGGCGCAGGAACAGCGCCATCACCGCCACCACCAGCAGAATGGCGATCAACAGGGTGATTTCCACTTCATGCAGCGACGCGCGAATGGTCTGGGTGCGGTCGATCAGCACTTTGACCTGCACCGAGGCCGGCAGCATGGCTTCCAGGCCCGGCAGCGCCGCTTGAATACGGTCGACGGTTTCGACGATGTTCGCACCCGGTTGGCGCGAGATCACCAGGTTCACCCCGGGTTGATCACCGGCCCAGGCTTGCACGTAGGCATCTTCCGAACCGTTGACGACTTTGGCGACATCTCTCAGGTGAACCGGGGCGCCGTCCTTGTAGGAAACGATCAGCTGACTGTAGTCCTCGGGATGGAACAACTGGTCGTTGGTCGACAGCGTGGAGATACTCGATTCGCCATACAACGCACCTTTGGCGAGGTTCAGGCTGGTCTGCTGGATCGCCAGGCGAATGTCGGCCAGAGTCAGGCCGATGGCAGCCAGTTTGTCGGCCGAGGCTTGCACGCGGATCGCCGGACGTTGCTGACCGGTGATGTTGATCTGGCCTACACCGTCGATCTGACTGATCTGACGCGAGAGCAGGGTTTCCACCAGGTCGCTGAGTTCGGTGCCGGGCATTTGTGTGGAGCTGACACTGAGGATCAGCACCGGGCTGTCGGCCGGGTTGACCTTCTTCCAGGTCGGCAGCGTCGGCATGTCCTTGGGCAGTTTGCCGGCGGCGGTGTTGATCGCCGCTTGTACTTCCTGGGCGGCGGTGTCGATGCTTTTGTCGAGGGTGAATTGCAGGGTCAACAGGCTTGAGCCGAGCGCACTGCTGGAGGTCATCTGGGTCATGCCGGGGATGGCGCTGAATTGCACTTCAAGCGGCGTGGCCACGGAGGACGCCATGGTGTCAGGGCTGGCGCCGGGCAACTGCGCGGAAACCTGGATCGTCGGAAACTCCGCTTCCGGCAGTGGCGCAATCGGCAGGCGCGGGAAGGCAATCACCCCGAGCAGCACCAGGGCGAAGGTCAGCAGAATGGTCGCGACCGGGTGGTCGATACACCATGTGGAGACGCCTTTGTGCTCCTTCATGGCTTGGGCTCCGCTTCGACCACCTGCGGCGGCTCGGTCATCACCTGTACGGTCGAACCGGGTTTGAGCCGCGACTGGCCGTCACTGACTAATTGATCACCCGCCTTCACGCCTTTGATGATGTCCTGGCCGCTGCCCTGGTAAACCATCTGCACTTGTACGGCTTCGACCTTGTCGCCGTTCACGCGGTAAACGAAGTGTTGGTCGAGGCCGCGTTGTACGACGGTAGGCGGCACCACCAGCGCATTCTTATCCAGTGCCGTCTGAATTTTTACCGTCACCAGCAGGCCCGGCCAGAGCTTCTGGCTGGCGTTGTCGAATTCGGCCTTGGCGCGGATGGTGCCGGTGTTGGCGTTGATCTGGTTGTCGATCAGGGTCAGATGACCTTCGCCGAGCAGGTTGCCGGTTTCGCCGTCAGTGTCGGCGCCGATGTAGGCCTTGACCTGCGCGTGCTGCGGGTCGTTGATCAGACCTTGCAGGGTCGGCAGCATTTGTTGCGGCAGCGAGAACTCGACGGCGATCGGGTCGATCTGGGTGACGGTGAACAGGCCCTGGGTGTCGGTCATGCGCAGGAAGTTGCCTTCATCGACTGTGCGAATGCCGACGCGGCCGGTGACCGGGGAGCGGATCTGGGTGTAGGAAAGTTGTACCTGCGCGGCGTCAATCGAGGCCTGGTTGCCTTGGGCGGTGGCCTTCAACTGGTTGACCAGCGCCTGTTGCTGATCGTAGGTCTGCTTGGAGACGCCGTCGTCGACGCTGAGCAGTTTGTAGCGCTTGAGGTTGACCAGGGCGACTTCCAGTTGGGCCTGGCTTTCGCCCAGTTGTGCGCGGGCCTGATCAAGACTGGCGCGGATCGAGCGGTCGTCGATGGTGGCGAGCAGGTCGCCTGCTTTGACCAGTTGGCCTTCTTTGACGAGGATCTTTGTCAGAATGCCGTCGATCTGCGGGCGTACCACGACGCTGTGCAATGAGAGAACCGAACCGATGCCGCTGACGTAGCGGGGGACGTCCTTTTCGCTGACTGCCACGACCCGGACCGGGATGGCGGTGGGGGTGGCGAGTTTGGTCTGGGCCGGTTTGGTGGCGTACCACAGGCCCAGAGCGGCGACGATGATCAGCGGGGTGGCGAGCAGGGCGGTTCGTTTCTGGATTCGCATGCGATTGGGGCGCCAAGGGGTTGAGTTTGGGCAGGTTGGGTATTTATAAGCTTGTTTGGGGGTCAGGAGAGTGACGGCTAGCTGTCAGCGCTGTCAGTTTCGTTTGGCTTGGCGGCCTCTGGGCCGACCATGTTGTGGGTGATGGTGTACATATCCGTTGCTGCGGTAACGGCTTCTTATGGTTCCGCTCTTACAGCGGCTCACTTTTCCAGACGCCGAAAAGTAAGCAAAAGGCTTTGCCCCAACGTTCGGCCCTCGCTTAGGCTCGGGTTCCTTCGCTCCGGGATTGATCCGGGCGCAGCGCCTCCGGTTTGCTTCGCTGCACCTCCTCTCGCTGTGTTTGGCTGCGCCAAACGGTCGCTGCGCTCCCACCCCCGGATCAATCCCTCCACTCAGCCTGCCGACGGGGCCGGCACGGCAAGATCAAGAGCTTTCGGCGAGCTGACACTCGGCCATTTGAGTGGTGAAGAGCGTGTGCTCGGCTTTGGCGCTTTTGTGGGAGCCAGCCTGCTCGCGATGGCGACCTGCGAGCCGACCAATCTCTATCTGACTCACCCAATTCCACTGTGGGAGCGGGCTTGCTCGCGAAGGCGGCCTGACAGCCGCCCACTCTCCACCTGACCATACCCATTCCAACTGTGGGAGTGGGCTTGCTCGCGAAGGCGGCCTGACAGCCGACCACTCTCCACCTGACCACACCCATTCCAAC
>NZ_JALMEX010000020.1:0-58082 GCF_023100605.1 Pseudomonas sp. MWU12-2020 | reverse complement strand
AGCTTTTTTCACATTTCTGTCATATCGGTCAAAAAGCCCCGAAAACACGAAAGCCGACCTCTAGAGGTCGGCCTTCGTCGTGCCTTCTACTTACAAGCTAGGGAACGCGAATTGCGAAGCTTCATGGCTCGCACGTTGCGGCCAGCGCTGAGTGATGGCCTTGCGACGCGTGTAAAAGCGCACACCGTCCGGGCCATAGGCATGCAGGTCGCCGAACAGCGAACGCTTCCAGCCGCCGAAGCTGTGGTAGGCAACCGGTACCGGCAGCGGTACGTTAACGCCGACCATGCCGACTTCGATCTCGTCGCAGAACAGACGCGCTGCTTCACCGTCACGGGTAAAGATGCAGGTGCCGTTGCCGTATTCGTGATCGTTGATCAGCTTCATCGCCTCTTCCAGGCTGTTGACCCGGACCACGCACAACACCGGCCCGAAGATCTCTTCCTTATAGATGCGCATTTCAGGGGTGACGTTGTCGAACAGGCAGCCGCCGAGGAAGAAGCCCTCTTCATGACCCGGAATGCTCAAGCCACGACCATCGACCACCAGGGTTGCGCCCGCTGCCACGCCGTCATCGACATAACCGCTGACCTTGTCCCGCGCCTGACCGGTTACCAGTGGGCCCATGTCCAGACCGCACGAAGTGCCGGCACCGATTTTCAGCGCCTTGATCTGAGGGACCAGTTTCGCCACCAGCGCATCCGCCACCTGATCACCGACACACACCGCGACCGAAATCGCCATGCAGCGCTCACCGCAAGAACCATACGCTGCGCCCATCAGCGCGCTGACCGCATTGTCCAGATCCGCATCCGGCATCAGTACCGCATGGTTCTTCGCCCCGCCCAGCGCCTGAACGCGTTTGCCGCGCTTGGTGCCTTCGGCGTAGATGTACTCGGCAATCGGCGTCGAGCCGACAAAGCTCAGCGCTTTGACTTCCGGCGCTTCGATCAGCGCGTCCACTGCAGTCTTGTCGCCATGCACCACGCTCAGTACGCCTTTCGGCAGACCGGCCTCGATCAGCAATTGAGCGATCAGCAGCGTCGAGCTTGGGTCACGCTCGGACGGCTTGAGGATGAAGCAGTTACCGCAGACGATCGCCAGCGGGTACATCCACAGTGGCACCATCGCCGGGAAGTTGAACGGTGTGATACCGGCAACCACGCCCAGTGGCTGGAAGTCCGACCAGGCATCGATGTTCGGGCCGACGTTGCGGCTGTACTCGCCCTTGAGAATTTCCGGGGCAGCGCAGGCGAACTCGACGTTCTCGATACCGCGCTTCAGTTCACCGGCAGCATCTTCGAGGGTCTTGCCGTGCTCTTCGCTGATCAATTGCGAGATGCGCGCTTCGTTCTGCTCCAGCAGTTGCTTGAAACGGAACATCACTTGGGCTCGCTTGGCCGGAGGGGTGTTGCGCCATGCCGGGAACGCAGCTTTGGCGGCGTCGATTGCATGTTGAATGGTTTCGCGGGTGGCCAGCGGCAGCTTGTGGATCGCCTGACCGGTGGACGGGTTGAACACATCAACCGCACGACCGTTCTCGGTCACCAGTTCGCCATTGATCAAATGCGGGATAACGCTCATCGAAAACTCCTGAATTCTTGTGTACAGACGCCCGCATGGGGCGCCTGTTATTCGCAGGTATATATAGAGGGGAAAATCAGTCGAGCTTGTTCAGCACTTCGCCAACCGCGTCGAACAGACGATCGAGGTCTTGCGGCTTGCTGTTGAAGGTTGGGCCGAACTGCAGGGTGTCGCCGCCGAAGCGCACGTAGAACCCGGCTTTCCACAGGGCCATGCCGGCTTCGAATGGACGCACGATGGCGTCGCCGTCACGAGCCGCGATCTGAATCGCACCGGCCAGGCCGTAGTTACGGATGTCGATGACGTTTTTCGAACCTTTCAGGCCGTGCAGGGCATTTTCGAAATGCGGGGCAACCTCGGCCACGCTCTGCACCAGGTTTTCCTTTTGCAGCAGGTCGAGTGCCGCCAGGCCAGCGGCGCACGCCACCGGGTGGGCCGAGTAGGTGTAGCCGTGGGGGAATTCCACCGCGTATTCCGGAGTCGGCTGATTCATGAAGGTCTGGTAGATCTCGGAGCTGGCAATCACTGCGCCCATCGGAATCGCGCCGTTGGTGACTTGCTTGGCGATGCACATCAGATCCGGGGTCACGCCAAAGCTCTCGGCGCCGAACATCGAACCGGTGCGGCCGAAGCCGGTAATCACTTCGTCGAATACCAGCAGGATGTTGTGCTGATCACAGATCTCACGCAGACGCTTCAGGTAACCCTGAGGCGGAACCAGCACACCAGCGGAACCGGCCATCGGCTCAACGAAAACCGCCGCGATGTTCGACGCGTCGTGCAGTTCGATCAACTTCAGCAGTTCATCGGCGAGGGCGATACCGCCCTGCTCCGGCATGCCACGGGAGAATGCGTTGCTGGCCAGCAGCGTGTGCGGCAGGTGATCGACGTCCATCATCGCCTGACCGAACAGCTTGCGGTTGCCGTTGACGCCGCCGAGGCTGGTGCCGGCGATGTTCACGCCGTGATAGCCACGGGCACGGCCGATCATTTTGGTCTTGGTCGACTGACCTTTCAGGCGCCAGTAGGCACGGACCATTTTCACCGCAGTGTCGGCACATTCGGAGCCGGAGTCGGTGAAGAACACATGGTTCAGATTGCCCGGAGTCAGGTCAGTGATTTTCTCGGCCAACTGGAACGACAACGGGTGGCCGTACTGGAAGCCTGGCGAGTAATCGAGGGTGCCCAGTTGCTTGGAAACCGCTTCCTGGATTTCCTTGCGGGTGTGCCCGGCGCCGCAGGTCCACAGACCGGACAGCGAATCGTAGATCTTGCGGCCCTTGTCATCGAACAGCCAACTGCCCTCGGCACCGACGATCAGACGCGGATCGCGCTGGAAGTTGCGGTTGGCGGTGTACGGCATCCAGTGCGCGTCCAGCTTCAGTTGGCTGGCCAGTGGCGACGGCGCGTTTTCAGGCATGTTCATCGGGCAAAACCTCGCAGGGCATAAGCATCAGGGAGATAGAAAGCGTTGTTGCAGCTAAATTGCCACGCGGATAAAGTCGGTGAAATCCAACTTTTCTAACCTTCAGTTAGAAGCCTGCTAAACAATGAGAACAACAGCATGAGCAGTCGCCGCCCCGATCCGCTGGCCCAGGTCAGTGACTTTGATATTCGTCTGCTGCGGATTTTCCGCAGTGTCGTGGAGTGCGGCGGCTTCTCGGCGGCGGAAACCGTGCTCGGCATCGGTCGCTCGGCGATCAGCCAGCAAATGAGCGATCTTGAACAGCGCCTTGGCCTGCGCTTGTGCCAGCGTGGCCGCGCCGGGTTCTCGTTGACCGAAGAGGGCCGCGAGGTTTATCAGTCAGCGCTGCAACTGTTAAGTGCGCTGGAAAGTTTCCGCACCGAGGTCAACGGCCTGCACCAGCACCTGCGTGGCGAACTGATCATTGGCCTGACCGACAACCTCGTCACCCTGCCCCACATGCGCATCACCCATGCCCTCGCCCAGCTGAAGGAGCGCGGGCCGGACGTGCAGATCCAGATCCGCATGATCGCGCCCAATGAAGTCGAACAAGGCGTGCTCGACGGTCGCCTGCATGTCGGCGTGGTGCCGCAGGCCAGCGCACTGTCGGGGCTGGAATATCAGCCGTTGTACAGCGAGCGCTCGCTGCTCTATTGCGCGGTCGGCCACCCGCTGTTCTATGTCGATGACAAGCAACTGGATGACGAACGTCTTAATAGTCAGGACGCAATTGCGCCGACGTTTCGTTTGCCGGCGGAGATTCAGGCGCATTACCAGGCGCTCAATTGCACCGCCAGCGCTTCCGACCGCGAGGGCATGGCGTTTTTGATTCTGACCGGGCGTTATATCGGTTATCTGCCGGATCACTACGCCAGCCTGTGGGTGCAGCAAGGGCGCTTGCGTGCGCTGAAATCGACAACGCGGTTTTATGATTTGAGTCTGGCATCGGTCACGCGCAAGGGGCGGCGCCCTCATTTGGTGCTGGAGAGCTTTCTCGAAAGCCTCGCTGCGACGCGTTGAAAGCAAGATCAAAAGATCGCAGCCTTCGGCAGCTCCTACATTTGGCGATCGCAACCCCTGAAAGCTGAGCAATTGGACAGGTTTTTGCAGTGAAGGCTGAACTCGATCCCTGAACAAGAAGCCCTCAGCCATGCAGCCAGATTCTGAAACGTCCAGCGACCTGATCTACGGCCTCGACGATCGTCCCAAACCACCCGCCGCGATCCTCGCTGCCCTGCAACACGTGCTCGCCAGTTTCGTCGGCATCATCACCCCGCCGTTGGTGATCGGCTCGGCCCTCGGCCTGACCGCGCATCTGCCGTACCTGATCAGCATGGCGCTGATGGTGTCCGGGGTCGGCACCTTTATTCAGGCGCGGCGGCCGTTCGGCATCGGCGCCGGGATGATCTGCTTGCAGGGCACCAGTTTTGCCTTTCTCGGCGCGGTGCTGTCGGCCGGGTTTCTGGTCAAGCAGCGTGGCGGCAGCCCGGAAGACATTCTGGCGATGATCTTCGGCGTGTGCTTTTTCGGCGCCGTGGTACAGATCGTCCTCAGCCGTTTCATCGGGCAGTTGCACCGGGTCGTCACGCCGCTGGTGACCGGGATCGTCATTACCCTGATCGGCGTCAGTCTGATCAAGGTCGGCATCACCGATCTGGGTGGTGGTTTCAATGCGCCGGACTTCGGCGCGCCGGGCAATCTGGCGCTGGGGGTGTTCGTGTTGCTGACGATCATCCTGCTCAATCGCTCGAACACGCCGTGGGTGCGGCTGTCGGCAATCATCATCGGATTGCTGCTCGGCAGTCTGGCCGCGTGGTTCAGTGGCAAACTGGTTCCGCAGGCGTTGCCTGACTTGCCCCTGGTCAGTCTTCCCACACCGTTCAAGTTCGGTTTCAGCTTTGACTGGACGGCTTTCCTGCCCGTTGCGCTGATTTATCTGATCAGCACCATCGAAACCGTCGGCGACCTCACGGCCAACTGCATGCTCGCCCGCCAGCCGATCAGCGGCCCCTCTTATATAAGCCGACTGCGCGGCGGCGTGCTCGGTGACGGCGTGAGCTGCATGATCGCCGCCACTTTCAGCGCCTTCCCCAACACCACGTTTGCGCAGAACAACGGCGTGATCCAGTTGACCGGCGTCGTCAGCCGCTATGTCGGGCTGTACATCGGCGCGATTCTGTTTTGTCTTGGCCTGTTCCCCATGATCGGCGCGGTGCTGCAGCAGATCCCGAAACCGGTGCTCGGCGGCGCCACCCTGGTGATGTTCGGCAGCGTGGCGGCAGCCGGTGTTCGGATTCTCGCGCAGTCGCCGCTGGACCGACGCAGCATGCTGATCATCGCCACCTCACTCGGCGTCGGCCTGGGCATTGCCGCGCAACCGAACCTGCTGCACCTGTTGCCGAAACTGGTGCAAAACCTGTTCGACTCGGCGATCACCAGCGGTGGCCTGACCGCGATCATCTTGTGCCTGTTGCTGCCGGAGGCGAAAACCACCAGCGTCGAATCCGCCGCGCCGCTGAACAAGATCGAACAGGCGTAACGGTTTTATTGCATCAGGACTTGTCGGATGCCTGTGGGTGCGTTATCAACGCAACTGGTTGCACCCACAGACAAACCGGAAGTGCCTATGACCTTTGAAGTCCCCGCTCACGGCGGCAAACCCGCCAGCCGCATTCGTCAGAAGAACGAAGAGACCATCCTCAAAGCCGCCGAAGACGAGTTCGCCCGTCACGGTTTCAAAGGCACCAGCATGAACACCATTGCGCAGAATGCCGGGTTGCCCAAGGCGAACCTGCATTACTACTTCACCAACAAGTTGGGGTTGTACGTGGCGGTGCTGAGCAACATCATCGAACTGTGGGACAGCACCTTCAACACCCTGACGGCCGAGGATGATCCGGCCGAAGCGCTGACCCGCTACATTCGCGCCAAGATGGAATTCTCCCGCCGCCAACCGCAAGCCTCGCGGATCTTCGCGATGGAAGTGATCAGTGGCGGCGAATGCCTGACCGAGTATTTCAACCAGGATTACCGCGCCTGGTTCCAGGGCCGCGCAGCCGTGTTCCAGGCGTGGATCGATGCGGGCAAGATGGACCCGGTGGATCCGGTGCACCTGATTTTCCTGCTGTGGGGCAGCACCCAGCATTACGCCGACTTCGCCACGCAGATCTGTCGCGTCAGCGGTCGCAGCAAGCTGACCAAGCAGGACATGGAAGACGCCGGCAACAACCTGATCCGCATCATTCTCAAAGGCTGCGGCCTCACCCCGACTATTTAAGACGTTTATGCCTTTCACCCTCAGCGGTTTTTGCGAGTACCGCGAAGAGATTCGCAAGAGCCGCTTCATCACCTTCGCGGCGCCGATCGGCAGCCCCGCCGACGCGCAGGCGTTCTTCGAACAACACAGCGACTTGAACGCCTCGCATAACTGTTGGGCGTGGAAGCTCGGTGCGCAATACCGCAGCAACGACGATGGCGAACCCGGCGGCACCGCCGGACGACCGATTCTGGCGGCCATCGAAGCGCAGGATTGCGATCAGGTCGCAGTGCTGGTGATCCGCTGGTATGGCGGCATCCAACTGGGCACTGGCGGGTTGGCCCGGGCCTATGGCGGCGGCGCGAACAAGTGCCTGCAAGCGGCGGCGAAAGTCGAGTTGATCAGCCGTGTGCCGCTCAGTTGCGCCTGCGGCTTTGCCGAATTGGCATTGGTGAAGCTGCGGGTGGCGGATCTGGGTGGGTTAATCGTCGAAGAAAACTTCACCGCCAATGGCGTGGAGTTGCAGTTGGCGCTGGGCGAGGCGCAGATCGAGTTGCTGCAAACGCAACTGGCGGATTTGAGCCGTGGGCGGATTGTGCTACAGCGTTAGAAGGCTGCGATCTTTTAGGGCATCGACGGATTCCTTTATTCCAATAACTTGCCCACATCTGCTGTGCACCCGACTGTGGATAACCTGAGTACATTCCGCTGTAACCCTTCTGTCACGTGGCTTTGCGGGATTTGTTCACTTTTCGCGCAATTCACATGAAGAAAGTTTAATTACGCGTAAAAACAATCAGTTAGAGCTGTTTATCGCCATTGGGAGATAGCACTCCCGCGCTTATGCCAAGGTTTTCTGATTGCGCACAAATACTGTGGAGCAACCTGTGGATAACCCGTTCATGACTCGCGCAGTCGCAGGTTCTGCATAGCTCCCGACAGTTTGCTCGTTTTTTAACCAAATATCCGCGAGCAAAACTGGAGCCTGATCAACACCTTTGCTCCCAATTGGTGCCGAAGAATTCACCGACTTTCCGCCGAGGCCCTACTCCAGCCGTTCGCACTCAAGGGATGCGAAGATTCCTGACTCAATGGCCAGGAAATTGCTTTATCCACAGGCACAACTCCAAGCCAGTCGAGCCTGTCATGCCAAGCCCAGATTCAACGCCGCGCCTGCAACTGCGCCAGATCAGCAAACGCTATCCCGGTTGCCTGGCCAATGACGCCATCGACCTGTGCATCGCGCCCGGGGAAATCCACGCGCTGCTCGGTGAGAACGGCGCGGGCAAAAGTACCTTGATGAAGATCATCTACGGCGTCACCCAGGCCGATGCGGGAGAGATGCTCTGGCAGGGGCAGCGCGTAAATATCCGCAACCCGGCGCAGGCGCGACAGTTGGGGATCGGCATGGTGTTCCAGCATTTCTCGCTGTTCGAAACCCTCAGCGTCGCGCAGAACATTGCTCTGGCCATGGGCGCCAAGGCCGGCACGCCGAAACAGCTTGAGCCGAAGATTCGCCAAGTGTCGCGCCGCTACGGCATGGCGCTGGAGCCGGAGCGACTTGTCCACAGCCTGTCGATTGGCGAGCGGCAACGGGTGGAGATCATTCGTTGCCTGATGCAGGACATTCGCCTGCTGATTCTCGACGAGCCGACGTCGGTGCTGACGCCGCAAGAGGCCGACGAACTGTTCATCACCCTGCGCCGCCTCGCCGCCGAGGGCTGCAGCATTCTGTTTATCAGCCACAAACTCGCGGAAGTGCGCGCCCTGTGCCATAGCGCCACGGTTCTACGCGGCGGGCGCGTCGCCGGGCATTGCGTGCCGGCCGAATGCTCGGATCAGCAGTTGGCGCAGATGATGGTCGGCGCAGCGGCGGCGTTGATCGGCGAATACCCGAAAGTCAGCGGCAGCACGGACTTTCTACGGGTCTACGGTTTGAGCTGGCACAACCCCGCCCCCTTCGGCTGCTCGTTGAGCGACATCAACCTGCAAGTACGCAGCGGGGAAATCGTCGGTATCGCCGGGGTCGCGGGCAATGGACAGGATGAGTTGCTGGCGCTGCTCAGCGGTGAACAAACCCTGCCCCGCGACAGCGCGATAACCATTTGTTTCGCCGGGCAAGCGGTCGCCGATTTGCGCCCGGATGCGCGGCGCCAACTCGGTCTGGCATTTGTTCCGGCAGAACGCCTGGGCCACGGCGCGGTGCCGGAACTGAGCCTTGCCGACAACGCCTTGCTCACGGCCTTTCAACAGGGACTGGTGCGCAACGGTTTGATCGAGCGCGGCAAAGTCGAAGCCCTTGCCCAGCAGATCATTCAGCGTTTCGGGGTGAAAACCCCGGGCACGCAAGCTGCCGCACGCAGCCTGTCCGGCGGCAATCTGCAGAAATTCATTCTTGGCCGGGAAATCCTTCAGCAACCGAAACTGCTGATCGCCGCGCACCCGACCTGGGGCGTGGACGTCGGCGCAGCGGCGACCATTCACCGCGCACTGATTGCCCTGCGCGATGCCGGCGCGGCGATCCTGGTGATTTCCGAAGACCTCGACGAACTGTTCCAGATCAGCGACCGCCTCGGCGCCCTGTGCGCGGGGCGTCTGTCGCCGCTGCAGAACACTACCGACACCCTGCTGAGCGATGTCGGCGGCTGGATGGCCGGGCACATCAACCACGCGCATTCATCGGCCACGGCCTGACGGAGTTTTCCCAACATGCTGCTTTCCCTCGAACCCCGTGGCCAGCAATCGCGCCTGATGTTGTGGTGCTCGCCGCTGCTGGCGGCGCTGCTGACCCTCGGCTGCGGCTCGCTGTTGTTCATCGCCCTGGGGCATGACCCGCTGCAAACTTTGCATACGCTGTTGATCGCACCGGTCAGCGATCTGTATGGCGTCTCCGAACTGCTGGTCAAGGCGCTGCCGATTCTGCTCTGCGCACTCGGTCTGGCGGTGGCTTATCAAGCGCGGATCTGGAACATCGGCGCCGAAGGCCAATTGCTCCTCGGCGCACTCGCCGGCAGCGCCTTGGCGGTGAACATCATCGACCTGCAAAGCCGCTGGGCACTGGTGCTGATCCTGCTCACCGGCACCTTCGCCGGCGCCGCTTGGGCCGGGCTGACGGCATGGCTGCGCACGCGCTTCAACGCCAACGAAATCCTCACCAGCATCATGCTCAATTACATCGCGCTGAACCTATTGCTGTTCTGCGTGCACGGGCCGCTGAAGGATCCGGCCGGCTACAACTTTCCCGAGTCGGCGATGTTCGGCGACGCCAGTCGCCTGCCGCTGCTGATGGAGGATGGCCGGGTGCACGCCGGGGTGTATTTCGCCCTGCTCGCGCTGGTTGCGGTGTGGGTGTTGTTGCAGAAAAGCTTTGTCGGTTTCCAGATCAAGGTGCTCGGTCTGGACAAGCGTGCGGCGGGGTTTGTTGGTTTTCGCGAGAAACGTCTGATCTGGCTCGCGCTGTTGATCAGCGGCGGCTTGGCGGGGCTGGCCGGGGTCTGCGAAGTCACCGGGCCGATCGGGCAATTGGTGCCGCAAGTCTCGCCGGGCTATGGCTATGCGGCGATCACCGTAGCGTTTCTCGGCCGGCTGAATCCGATTGGCATTCTGTTCTCGAGCTTGCTGATGGCGCTGCTGTACATCGGCGGCGAGAGCGCGCAGATGACCCTGAATCTGCCGCAAGCGATCACCCAACTATTCCAGGGAATGATGCTGTTTTTCCTGCTGGCCTGCGACGTGCTGATTCTCTATCGGCCACGCCTGAAACTGCGCTGGGCACGGCGCACTTCGACCACCGCCGTAACCGCCGGAGCGCTGTGATGGATATCGATCTGTTGAGCAATATTTTCTACGCCATGGTGCGCTGCGGCACGCCGCTGTTGTTGGTGGCGCTGGGTGAGTTGATCTGCGAGAAGAGCGGCGTGCTCAACCTCGGGCAGGAAGGGATGATGCTGTTTGGCGCGGTGATCGGTTTTATCGTCGCCCTCAACAGCGGCAACCTGTGGCTCGGCGTGTTGCTGGCGATGCTCGCGGGGATGCTCTTGTCTTCGCTGTTTGCCCTGGTGGCGCTGGTGTTCAACGCCAATCAGGTGGCGACCGGTCTGGCGCTGACGATCTTCGGTGTGGGCCTGTCGACCTTTGTCGGCGCGGCGTGGGTCGGCAAGCCGCTGGCCGGATTCGAGCCGTTGGCGATTCCGTACTTGAGCGAAATTCCGCTGATCGGCCGGATGCTGTTTGCCCAGGATTTGCTGGTGTATCTGTCGTTCGCGCTGTTTGCGCTGATGGCGTGGGTGATCATCAAAAGTCGTGTCGGCTTGATCATTCAGGCCGTTGGCGAGAACCCGGATGCGGCCAGTGCCATGGGCTTGCCGGTGCTGACCGTGCGCACACTGGCGGTACTGTTTGGCGGAGCGATGGCCGGGTTGGCGGGGGCGTATCTGTCGCTGGCGTACACGCCGATGTGGGCGGAAAACATGACCGCCGGGCGCGGCTGGATTGCGCTGGCGCTGGTGGTTTTTGCCAGTTGGCGGGTGTGGCGCTTGTTGCTCGGGGCGTACCTGTTCGGCCTCGCCAGCATCCTGCACCTGGTGGCGCAGGGGTTGGGTCTGGCGATTCCGTCGAGTCTGCTGGCGATGCTGCCGTATGTGGCGACGATTGTGGTGTTGGTGCTGTTGTCGCGGGATGCCGTTCGGACTCGGCTGTATGCGCCAGTTTCGCTAGGGCAGCCGTGGCAGGCCGGGCATTAATGGTTGTTTGCAAGGGCCTCTTCGCGAGCAAGCCCGCTTCCACAGGTTCTGCGGCGATCACACAGTTCGCGAACGACACTAACCCTGAGGGAGCGGGCTTGCTCGCGAAGGCGTCCGAACGGGCAACACCTGAGCCACGCCCCACGCCAGTTCAAAAACCAGAAAAACCACCAGCAGCGAACTCGCGCCATGGGCCAGGGCATACCCCTGCCAAGCCGCAAACAGAAACCGCGCCACCGCGTCATAGCGCCCATAAAGCGCCTGCGGATCACGAATCCGCAGCACCGCCCACACGCACACCACCGAACCCAACAGATTCGCCATCAACATATGCGCCGGCGCGAACGCCGGCAGTTCACCGGGCAAATCCAGCGCCTGACTCAGCGCCGTCAACGCCCCATGCAACGCGGCAAAACTCCACGGCGTGGCAAACGCTGCCGTGACGATCAGGTCATACCAGGCGCTGCCGCGCACCACGTTTCGATACTGGGTCGAAGTCCACATCGTCCTTGCTCCAAAATTTGAGGAGCAACCACGGTAAAGCCTGGAGTATGCTCCAGGGTCAATACCTCTTTTGAGACCCCGCATGCGCATCGGTGAATTAGCCCAGGCCAGCGCCGTCAGCCGCGATACCTTGCGTTTCTACGAGCAGCGCGGGCTGATCGCGGCGCAACGCAGTGCCAACGGTTACCGCGACTACCCGCCGGAAATGCTGCAACTGGTGCTCTACATCAAAACCGCGCAGCGCCTGGGTTTTACCCTTGGCGAAATCGGCAACAGCGTCGCCGCGTTGTGGAACGCGCCCGACCCGGAAAACGCCGTGGCGCAACTGCTGCGCGACAAACTGCAATTGATCGAAACCCGCATGAGCGAACTCGATGTGTTGCGACGAGAGTTGCAACAACGGCTCGGTCAGGCGTGTCCATTGAATCCATGAACCGTAACTTTCAAGGAATCCCGTCATGTCCCAGGCAAAAAACGCACTGATCATCGGCGCCTCCCGTGGCTTGGGCCTCGGGCTGGTGAAAACCCTGCTGGCCGACGGCTGGCAAGTGACCGCCACCGTGCGCAATCCGCAAAAGGCAGAGGCGCTGCAAGCGCTGGGTAACGTGCGGATCGAGAAACTTGACATGGACGACCAGCAAGCAGTGATCGCCCTGAGCCAACAGCTCAAGGGCGAGACCTTCGACCTGCTGTTCGTCAACGCCGGGGTCAAAGGTCCGGAGGTGCAAACACCGGGCGGCGCGACACTGGCCGAAGTTGGCCAGCTGTTTTTCACCAACGCCGTGGCGCCGATCAACCTCGCGCAGCGCTTCGTCGGGCAGATCCGCGACGGCAGCGGCGTGCTGGCGTTCATGAGTTCCGGCCTGGGCAGCGTCACCGTACCGGACGCGCCGGAGCTGGCGCTGTACAAGGCGAGCAAGGCCGCGCTGAATTCGATGACCAACAGTTTCGTCACCCAGTTGGGCGAACAGAAACTCACCGTGCTGTCGCTGCATCCGGGCTGGGTGAAGACGGATATGGGCGGCGAAGGGGCTGACCTGGATGTGGAGACCAGCACTCGCGGGCTGATTGATCAGGTGAATGCGTATACCGGCAAGGGCGGCCATCACTTCATCAACTACAAGGGTGAAACCATTCCCTGGTAAGCACTGAAAATCCCAATGTGGGAGCGAGCCTGCTCGCGAATGCGGTGTGTCAGACAATGGATGTATCGACTGATACGACGCCTTCGCGAGCAGGCTCGCTCCCACAAGGGTTGTGTGGTGAATGGTCGGGTTGGGCTTGCCCGATCCGGCGATTTGTTTGAAACTCCGCACCTCGTCCTTCGCGGCGACCCTGGATCAGCAGACAGGGCAACACTGAGCTGGCAACCCTGAACCCAACTTTCAGAGGAGCCGGCCACAATGCCTGCGACCCGTACCTGGTTAAAAAATCCCCTCGCCATTTTCACGGCCAACGCGCTCGATGCCCGTAGCGGTCTGGTGCTGCAAGACGGCGTGATCGTCGAAGTGCTCGCTGCCGGTCAGCAACCGTCAGCGCCATGCAATGAAGTGTTCGATGCCCGCGAGCATGTGATCCTGCCGGGCCTGATCAACACCCATCACCATTTCTATCAAACCCTGACTCGCGCCTGGGCGCCGGTGGTCAATCAGCCGTTGTTCCCGTGGCTGAAAACCCTGTACCCGGTGTGGGCGCGGCTGACCCCGGAAAAACTCGCCCTCGCGACGAAAGTGGCTTTGGCTGAATTGCTGCTGTCGGGTTGCACCACCGCCGCCGACCACCATTACCTGTTCCCGGACGGTCTGGAAAACGCCATCGACGTGCAAGTCGACACCGTGCGCGAACTGGGCATGCGCGCCATGCTCACTCGCGGTTCGATGAGCCTCGGCGAGAAGGACGGCGGCCTGCCGCCGCAACAGACCGTGCAGGAAGGTCAGGTGATTCTCGACGACAGTCAGCGCCTGATTCACGAGTACCACGAGCGCGGCGATGGTGCGCAGATCCAGATCGCCCTGGCACCGTGCTCGCCGTTTTCGGTGACCCCGGAAATCATGTCGGCCAGCGCCGAGCTGGCGAATAAACTCGACGTGCGTCTGCACACGCACTTGGCGGAAACCCTCGACGAAGAGGATTTCTGCCTGCAGCGTTTCGGCCTGCGCACCGTGGATTATCTGGACAGCGTCGGCTGGCTCGGCCCGCGCACCTGGCTGGCCCATGGCATCCACTTCAACCCGGATGAAATCGCTCGCCTCGGCCAGGCCGGCACCGGTATCTGCCATTGCCCGAGTTCGAACATGCGTCTGGCCTCCGGCATCTGCCCGAGCATCGATCTGACCGATGCCGGTGCGCTGTTCGGTCTCGGCGTGGATGGTTCGGCCTCCAACGACGCGTCGAACATGATTCTAGAAGCGCGGCAGGCGCTGTACATCCAGCGTCTGCGTTACGGCGCCGAGAAGATCACCCCGGAGCGCGTGCTCGGCTGGGCGACCAAGGGCTCGGCGAGCCTGTTGGGGCGTACCGACATTGGTGAGCTGGCGGTGGGCAAGCAGGCGGATCTGGCGTTGTTCAAGCTGGATGAGCTGCGTTTCTCGGGCAGCCATGATCCGATTTCGGCGCTGCTGTTGTGCGGTGCCGATCGTGCGGATCGGGTGATGATTGGCGGCAAGTGGCGCGTCGTTGATGGCCAGGTTGAAGGGCTGGATCTGAAGGGCCTGATCGCCGATCACAGCCAGGCGGCTCGCCAGTTGATCGCCGGGACCTGATCCCAACACTAAACCCTGTGGGAGCGGGCTTGCTCGCTCCCACATTTGGATTTGTGTATGTCCTTAAAGGCCCAGCAGGGAGAGCATGATAAATGTCGCAAACAGCACAAAGTGCGTCATGCCCTCGATCGCATTGGTCTCGCCGTCATTCAGGTTGATCGCACTGACGATCAGCGTGATGAAGATCATCACTGTCTGCACCGGGGTCATCGCCATCTGAAACGGCTGGCCGGTGTAGAGCGCCATCGCTTCCATCACCGGCACGGTGAGGATCACCGTCGACAGTGACGCGCCCATCGCGATGTTGACCACCGACTGCATGCGGTTGGCCAACGCGGCACGCAACGCCGTCAGAATCTCCGGCGCAGCGGAAATCGCCGCCACCAGAATCGCCGTGATCACCGGCGGTGCGCCCGTGCCTTCCAGGCCCAGATCGAGGGTTTTGGACATCACTTCGGCCAGTGCGCCGATCACCACCACCCCGAACACCAGAATGCCGATCGACCACGCCAGGCTCAGCGGTTTCGGCTCATCCTCCACCGGTTCTTTCTTGCGGCGCTTGTCCGGGTAGCTGTAGCTGAAAAAGTAACTGTGCGGCCCGACCTGCATGCGCAGAAACAACGCATAAAGCACCACCATCGCACCGATGGTGAACGCCGAGTAAATCTTCCAGTTGGCCGCCGGAATAAACTCCGGCACCACCATCGATACGCCCATCGCGGTGAGGATCATCACGCTGTAGCTGCGCGCCGAATCATCGTTGTACGACTGCTCGCCATGCTTGAGCCCGCCCATCAACGCGGCGAGGCCGAGGATGCCGTTGATGTCGAGCATCACCGCCGAATAAATCGTGTCACGCACCAGTGTGGCGGACGCCTCGTTGCTCATCATGATCGCCAGGATCACCACTTCCACCAGCACCGCCGCGAGGGTCAGGATCATCGTGCCGTAGGGGTCGCCGACTTTTTCCGCGAGCAGTTCAGCATGATGGGCGACGCGCATCGACGCGGCGACGATGAAGGCGATCAGCACCAGGCCAGAAATCAGCGCGACGATCTGTCCGCTTTGCAGCATCCAGTGTTCCAGCGGATAGGCGATGCACGCGGCAATCACTGCCAGCAATAGAAAGCTTTCTTGCTTGAAGATCGTGAGCATGGCGGGCCTTTTTGCCGAGAGGTTCGAATGAGCTACTGACTGCGGGGCGGCGCTAACGTTTCGTTACACCTTAGCGCACCAGCCGATGGCAGCTGGTTTCAGCCATGCACTTTTATCGTTCCTGCCGGCCTCTTCGCGAGCAAGCCCGCTCCCACATTTGATCGCGTTGACCTGTGGGAGCGAGCCTGCTCGCGAAGGCCATCACACGGTTTCAAACCAGTTTGTTGTCCTGTTGGTCAGCAATTTGCATTGCCCCTGTCCACACACAACAAAATGGAGCTCCAATTCATGCAAATACGTCCGCTGCACAAACTGCTGTGCGCCGCCATCGGTCTGGGGATCAGCCTGAGCGCCAGCGCTGCCGATCCGCTGAAGGTCGGTTTCGTCTACATCGGCCCGATCGGCGACCACGGCTGGACGTATCAGCATGAGCAGGGGCGCAAGGCGCTGGCGGAGAAATTCGGCGCGCAGATCACCACCAATTACGTCGAGAACGTGGCCGAGGGCGCTGACGCCGAGCGGGTGATCCGCAACATGGCCAAGGACAACTACGACCTGATCTTCACCACCTCCTTCGGCTACATGAACCCGACGCTGAAAGTCGCCAAACAGTTTCCCAAGGTGACCTTCGAACACGCCACCGGCTACAAGCAGGACAAGAACCTCGGCACCTATCTGGCGCGCACCTACGAGGGTCGTTATGTCGGCGGTTTCCTCGCGGCGAAGATGACCAAGAGCAAGAAGATCGGCTACGTCGCTTCGTTCCCGATTCCGGAAGTGATCCGCGACATCAACGCGATCCAGCTGGCGCTGAACAAGTACAACCCTGGCACCGAGATCAAGGTGGTGTGGGTCAACTCGTGGTTCGACCCGGGCAAGGAAGCCGATGCCGCCAACGCACTGATCGATCAGGGTGTGGACGTGGTGTTCCAGCACACCGACAGCCCGGCGCCGATCCAGGCCGCCGAACGGCGTGGCGTGTACGCCGTGGGTTACGCCTCGGACATGGCGCACTTCGGCCCGAAAGCGGTGCTGACCTCGATCGTCAACGACTGGGCGCCGCACTACATTCAAGCCACGCAAAGCGTGATCGACCACAGCTGGAAATCCCAGGATTACTGGGGCGGGTTGAAGGAAGGCACGGTTGAACTGCCGATCAGCGATCTGGTACCGGCGCCGGTGAAAGCCGAGGCCGAGCAGATCATTGCCGACATCAAGAGCGGTACGCTGCAACCGTTCACCGGGCCGATCAAGGATCAGGCCGGGGTCGAGAAAATCCCGGCCGGAGTGAGCGCAACCAATGCCGAACTGGCGTCGATGAACTATTACGTGGAAGGGATGAAGGCCGAGATGCCGAAGTAATCCCGGCCCCACCACCCTTCCCCTGTGGGAGCGGGCTTGCTCGCGAAAGCGGTGTGTCAGGCACCGATGATGTTGAATGACACACCGCTATCGCGAGCAGGCTCACTCCTACAATGGTTCTTCAGCGTTCTTTAGGATTGTGTATGGATCAGCTCCCGATCATCGACATCAGCCCGCTCTATAGCGACGACCAAAACGCCTGGCCTGCCGTGGCGGAAAAGATCGACCAAGCCTGCCGCGAATGGGGCTTTTTCTACATCAAGGGCCACCCGATTTCCGCACAGCGCATCGACTCGCTGCTCGACCACGCCCAGCGCTTTTTTGCGCTACCGGCAGAAGAAAAACTGCAGATCGATATCACCCAGACCCGCCACCATCGCGGCTACGGCGCCATCGCCACCGAACAGCTCGACCCGGACAAACCCAGCGACCTGAAAGAAACCTTCGACATGGGCTTGCACCTGCCGGCGAACCATCCCGAAGTGCTCGCGGAAAAACCCTTGCGCGGGCCCAATAGACATCCGCCAATCGCCGGTTGGGAAGCGCTGATGGAGCAGCACTACCTCGACATGCAGGCGCTCGCGCAAACCCTGCTGCGTGCGATGACGATTGCGCTGGGCATCGAACGCGACTTCTTCGACACTCGCTTCCATCAGCCGGTCAGTGTGCTGCGGATGATCCACTACCCGCCGCGCCACACCGCCAGCAGCGCCGAGCAGCAAGGCGCCGGAGCGCACACCGATTACGGCTGCATCACGCTGCTCTATCAGGACAGCGCTGGCGGCCTGCAGGTCAAGAACGTGCGAGGCGAATGGATCGACTCGCCGCCCATAGACGGCACCTTCGTGGTCAACCTCGGCGACATGATGGCGCGCTGGAGCAATGACCGTTATCGCTCGACGCCGCACCGGGTGATCAGTCCGCTGGGGGTGGATCGCTATTCGATGCCGTTCTTCGCCGAGCCGCATCCGGACACCCGTATCGAATGCCTGCCCGGTTGCCAGGACGCACAGCATCCGGCGAAATATCCGACCACCACCTGCGCCGAATTCCTGCTGTCGCGCTTCGCCGATACCTACGCCTATCGTCGCGAGCCGCAAGCGGTGTGATGGATCGCTTGGTCAGGTTTTGCCAATTGTTTCGGCGCGCATCTGTAGAATGGCCGCCATCTGCACCTGATGAGAAAAGAATATGTACGATTGGCTCAACGCCCTGCCCAAGGCCGAACTGCACCTGCATCTGGAAGGCTCGCTGGAGCCTGAGTTGCTGTTCGCCCTGGCCGAACGCAACAAGATCGCCCTGCCGTGGAGCGATGTCGAAACCCTGCGCAAGGCCTACGCCTTCAACAACCTGCAGGAATTTCTCGACCTGTATTACCAGGGCGCCGATGTGCTGCGCACCTCGCAGGACTTCTACGACCTGACCTGGGCCTACCTGCTGCGCTGCAAAGCGCAGAACGTGATTCACACCGAACCGTTCTTCGACCCGCAGACCCACACCGACCGTGGCATCCCGTTCGAAGTGGTGCTCAACGGCATCGCCGCGGCACTCAAGGATGGCGAGCAGCAACTGGGCATCACCAGCGGTTTGATCCTGAGCTTCCTGCGCCACCTGAGCGAAGACGAAGCACAGAAAACCCTCGATCAGGCGCTGCCGTTCCGTGATGCGTTTGTCGCCGTCGGCCTCGACAGTTCCGAGATGGGTCACCCGCCAAGCAAGTTCCAGCGTGTGTTCGACCGCGCCCGTGACGAAGGCTTCCTGACCGTCGCCCATGCCGGTGAAGAAGGTCCGCCGGAGTACATCTGGGAGGCTATCGACCTGCTGAAAATCCAGCGCATCGACCATGGCGTACGCGCCATCGAAGACGAGCGCCTGATGCAGCGGATCATCGACGAGCAGATCCCGCTGACCGTGTGCCCACTGTCGAACACCAAGCTCTGCGTGTTCGATCACATGTCGCAGCACAACATCCTCGACATGCTCGAGCGTGGGGTGAAGGTCACCGTCAACTCGGATGACCCGGCGTACTTCGGCGGCTACGTCACCGAGAACTTCCATGCGCTGCATGAGCACCTGGGCATGACCCAGGATCAGGCCAAGCGCCTGGCGCAGAACAGCCTGGATGCGCGCCTGGTAAAACCATAAAAACGCTGAAGTTCCAATGTGGGAGCGAGCCTGCTCGCGAAGGCTTCGTGTCAGTCACAGTTTGAGTTGTCTGACACACCGCTTTCGCGAGCAGGCTCGCTCCCACATTTATACCGGTGTCGACTCTGCCAGCTCTTCCAGCGTCCTGCCCCGCGTCTCCATCCCGAACAGCCACACCACCCCCGCCGCAATCGCAAAGCACAGCGCCCCCAGCGCAAACACCCCACCCTGCCCGGTAATCGGGAACACCAAGCCGGTCACAAACGGCCCGAGCAACGAGCCGACGCGACCAATCGCCGAGGCAAAGCCCGAGCCGGTGGCGCGCGCCGAGGTCGGGTACAACTCCGGCGTGTAGGTGTAGAGCACTGCCCACATGCCGAACAGGAAAAACTGCATCAGCAACCCGGAGCTGATCAGCAACGCGACGTTGCCGCCGAACACCGCGCTCTGTCCGTAGAGAAACGCCATCACCCCGCCGCCGAGCAACGTCACGATGCACACCGGCTTGCGCCCCCAGCGTTCCACCAGCCACGCCGCCATCAGAAACCCGGGAATCCCGCCCAGCGATATCAGCACGGTGTAATACACCGACTGGGTCACGGCGAAACCCGACTGTTGCAACAACGCACTGAGCCACGACGTCAGCCCGTAGAAACCAAGCAAGGCGAAAAACCACAGGCTCCAGATCATCGTGGTGCGCTGGCGGTATTGTGGCGACCAGATCTGCTTGAGCGCCGAGAAGAAGTTGCCCGGCGGCGTCACTGTCCTTGGCAGGCGCACCGGCTCCGGCAGCGTCGCGACACCGAGCGATGTACGCACACGCGCCTCGATGGCGCTAAGGACCTTGTCCGCCGCTGCATGGCGTCCGGCCTGTTCCAACCAGCGTGGTGATTCGGGGATAAAGAACCGGATCGCCAGCACGAATACCGCCGGCACCGCCAACACCAGAAAGATATCGCGCCAGCCAATCAACGGCAGCAAGAAGTACGACAGCACCCCGGCGGCGACAAAACCCAGCGGCCAGAAACCGTCCATCAATGCAATGTAGCGTCCGCGTCGTTGCGCCGGGATCAGCTCGGACAGCATCGACTGCGCAATCGGAAACTCCATGCCCATGCCGATTCCGAGCAGGATGCGGAACAGCGTCAGGCTCTCGACCGTTTGCGCGGTCGAACACAGGTAACTGGCCACGCCCCACAGCACGATGCTCCACTGGAACACCGGCTTGCGCCCGAAGCGGTCGGCGAGCAGGCCCGACAGCGACGCCCCCAGCACCATGCCGAAAAAACTCGAACTGGCGAGCAGGCCCGCTTGCGCACTGCTCAAGCCAAACTCGGTTTTGATCGAGCCGAGCAGGAACGTCATCATGGCCAGGTCCATGGAATCGAAAAAGAACGCCAGGGCGATGATGATGAAAATGACCCGGTGATAACCGCTGAGCGGTAGCCGTTCCAGGCGTTCTGCCGCGCTGAAGTTTCGCGTATCCATGTCCCATCCCCCCTCCACAATGTGTGCGGATCGAGTGTGCGGGATTACGCCTCAGCGCTTTTTCTGGATACGACCTGTTCGCAGTCACAGGCGACGCCAGCGTCGAAGTGTCGGCCGGCGAACGCTCTATTACGCCAATTCCAGCTCGGTTTCCTTGGCGAAACGATGGATTTCACGTTGCCCGGCCGGGGTCACCTGCAACGCGCGGGAGTCCTTGGGCAGCGCCAGCCAGCCGGACTGCATGAACAGTTGCAGCACCGCCGCGCCGAGTGAGCCGCCCAGGTGCGGGCGACGTTCGCTCCAGTCCGGACAGGCGCACGCCACCTGGGCCTTGCGATGGGCGAGGGCCTGAATGAACACCCCGCGGTTGGCCAGTTGTGTCGAGCCTTTGAGCGTCACCACGACCCGCTGCTCGATCTGTTCGAGCCAGCCGGCATCGAGCAGACGCTGATACAGATCGGCGGCCAGCGTGCCCCCCAAATGGTCATCGCAAAAGCGCGCACGCAGCAGCGAAGACGGCGCGGTCTGGGGATTGGCGCTCGGCGTCGAGCGTTTGAATACGTGAGGAATGTCCCGCGGTGCGCTGGCGATCGTGGCGCTGGCCAGAGCTTCGATGGCCGCTGCGATTTCCGGGGCAGCCAGGCGGAAAAAGCGCTTGCGCCCACGAACCTCGACCTTCAACAGGCCCCCGCCGGACAAACGCCCCAGATGCGCACTGGCCGAGGATGGCGACAACCCTGCCAGCAGCGCCAGCTCTTCGGTCTGGCGGGCCGAGCCATCCATCAACGCCCACATCATCGCACTGCGCTTGGGGTCGGCCAGCAGCGTGGCGATCTGGCTGATGCAAGGTGCATGTTCCATGTATTCACTCCCTGTTGAATCGTATCGTCTACTGCTCGAAGACATCTTGACCACTAATGTGTCGTCGGCCAAGACGGGTAAAACGCCATGAACCGGAGCACGCCAGGCCAGTGCTGCTGCCCCCGTCAATGGCGTGTCCGCGGCGTTTGTACAGCGCTCGCCCAGCCCTGCAAAAACCGGCCGGATTCTGTCCTGGCCGGTTATCGGTGCAGGTTTGAGGCGGTGGCTAGTATAAGCGGGATGCACGCCGCTTCCTGCGCCGTGGCTGACACGAATGGTGATAGTTCCTGAGAGAAATTTCGCTAATTGCCTGCGACTAATGATCAACTTTCGGGAAATGGGGAAATTGACTACTCAATTCGGCGCATCGGCTGGCGAGCATTTCCCTCAAAAGGTTCACCGGCTTACTCAATTGTGCGCGATGGGCGCACAACAGATTCAGCGGAGCTCGCTCGCAGAGCAGTTCCGGCAGCAACACTTTGAGGCGTCCGGCGAGGACATCCGCGCCGACATCGAGCCACGACTTGTAGGCGATTCCTGCCCCCGCCACCGCCCACAACCGCACGACGTCGGCGTCATCGCTGAAGCGATCGCCACTGACCGTCAGCCCGACTTCACGTTTGCCGTCATGAAAACTCCAATGGTCGTGCACGCGACTGCCGAGCATGTACAGCAGGCAATTGTGCTGCGCCAGTTGTTCGAGCTGACGCGGCTCACCGTGGCGCGCCAGGTACGTTGGAGATGCGCAAAGCACGCGGCGATTGTCCGGGGCGATGGGTAAGGCGACCAGACTCGAGTCCTCCGGCTCGCCATAGCGCAGGGCGATGTCCACCGGCTGGCGGAACAGGTCGGCGATGCGGTCACCGAGCAGCAGGCGCACGGTCAGCTTCGGATGCTCGCGTTGAAACTCGTCGAGCCATGGCAACAACAGGTTGCGGCCGAAATCCGAAGGCGCCGACAACTGCAGGATGCCGCTGACCTGATCCTGCGCGCTGGAGAGAAAACGCCGGCCTTCGTCCAGCGAACTCAACGCGGCCCGGGCATATTCGAGAAAGCCTTCGCCCTCGGCAGTCAGGCGCAGGCTGCGGGTCGAACGCGCCAGCAGACGCACACCCAGTTGCTGTTCGATACGTTTGAGCGCGGCGCTGGCCACCGCGGCAGACATGTCCATCACCCGCGCCGCCGCAGACAGGCTGCCCAGATCCGCCGCGCGAACGAACAACTGCAAATCGTCGAAACGCAGCATTCTCAGCCTCGATTATCAAAAAAATATTGAAAGAGACTGCTCTTTTAGCCGGTTTTATCGCGCCGAGAAATAGCCAATGATCTGCTCAAGCGAATTTATCCCGCGACTGGAGCCAAACATGTCCCAAGCATTCACCGCCATCGCCACCCTGATCGCCAAACCCGGCCAGCAGGACACCCTCGAAAACGCCCTGCGCGCACTGGTTGAACCGAGCCGCGCCGAGGAGGGTTGCAGCCAGTACGACCTGCACCGCGACCTGGCCGATCCGCTGACTTTTTATGTGATCGAACATTGGGCCAGCGAGGAAATCCTCCAGGCGCACAACGCCAGCGCGCATTTTCAGAACTTCCAGGCCACCGCCGGCCACTGCATCGAACACTTCCAATTGAAACGTCTGGGCGCCATCGCCTGAGCCCTTCTTCTATTACCGTTACGGAGCAAGTCATGAAAGCCATCGCCTATTACGCCTCCCTGCCGATCAGCGACGAAAAATCCCTGCAAGACATCGAACTGCCGGAGCCGGTCGCCGGGCCGCGCGACCTGCTGGTGGAAGTCAAAGCCATCTCGGTCAACCCGGTCGACACCAAGGTGCGGCAGAACGTGGCGCCGGAAAACGGCGCAGCAAAAGTGCTGGGCTGGGACGTCGCCGGTGTGGTCAAGGCCGTCGGCAGTGAAGTGACACTGTTCAAGGCCGGCGACAAAGTGTTTTACGCCGGCTCCATCGCCCGTGCCGGTGGCAACAGCGAGCTGCACGTGGTCGACGAGCGCATTGTTGGCCACATGCCGAAATCCCTCAGCTTCGCCGAAGCTGCTGCGCTGCCGCTGACCGCGATCACCGCGTGGGAGCTGCTGTTCGAACGCCTGCAGATCCGTGAGGGCAAGACCGATGAAGGTCAAAGCCTGCTGATCGTCGGCGCCGCTGGCGGCGTCGGTTCAATCCTCACCCAACTGGCCAGCCAGTTGACCGGCCTGAAGGTCATCGGCACCGCGTCCCGTGCACAGACTCGCGACTGGGTGACGGAGCTGGGCGCCGACCTGGTGATCGACCACAGCCAGCCGCTGAGCGAGGAACTGAAACGCGCCGGCATCGATCACGTGACCCACGTCGCCAGCCTGACCCAGACTGATCTGCACCTGGATCAACTGGTCGAGGCGCTGGCACCGCAGGGCAAACTGGCGTTGATCGACGATCCGAAGTCACTGGACGTGAGCAAGCTCAAGCGCAAGAGCCTGTCGCTGCACTGGGAGTTCATGTACACCCGCTCGCTGTTCGAAACACCGGACATGATCGAACAACACAAACTGCTCAACCGCGTGGCCGAGCTGATTGATGCGGGAACGCTGAAGACTACGGTGGGCGAGCATTTCGGCACGATCAACGCGGCGAACCTGCGTCGCGCGCATGAGTTGCTGGAAAGTGGCAAAGCCAAGGGGAAAATTGTTTTAGAAAGTTTCTAAGAATCCGAAGACCGCAATCAGCGCCAGACCATTCAAGGGCTGGCGCTGATTTTTGCCGTCAGTCAGATGCTTCTCCGTTGTCACAAATGCGATCGTATTCAGGTCTACACTCGAAGCCTCTGCGATACATCTTTTACGCAAGGGAGGTCAGCAATGAAGATCCTGATAAAAGAAGTGGCAAAGTCCCAATGGCAGGTTCGTCTGGACCAGCACGCCGTGACATTTCGCAGTGAAGCCGAGGCCCTCGCCTTCACCCGCACCCTTGAAGCGCGCCTGCACGCGCCCCATCAGATTCCCGACTCCGGACAGCAACGCGCTGCTGGCTGACGTATCAGGCTTCGGCCTGTGCTTGCGCCAACGCCCGGGCATTCTGCAAATGCCGGGTGTACATCGCGACACTCACCACCAGTAATCCACACAGGCTGATGACCATGGCCATCGGTATGGCACTGCCGTCGTGCAGAACGCCCACCAGCGAGGCCGCGCCGGAAGCCACGCTGAACTGCAGGCAACCCATCAGTGCCGAGGCACTGCCGGCGCGCGCGCCCTGACCGTTCATCGCACACGCCGCTGCGTTTGGCAGGATGCAGCCGAGGCTGGCAATACACACGAACAACGGAATCAACAGCGGCCACAAGGCTTCGGTGTGCAACGAGCTGACCGCGAGCAAAGAGACACCGGCCAACAGATACACCCACACCGCCCGCGACAGCAGGAAGGCCGGACCGCGCTTGGCCAACAGCCGCGCGTTGACTTGGGCGACCAGAATAAAACCCGCGGCATTGGTGCCGAACAGCCAGCCGAAATGCTCGGCCGGTACGCCGTAGAGTTTGATGAAGACGAACGGCGAACCGGCGATGTAGGAAAACATCCCGGCAACCGCGATGCCGCCGGTCAGCGCGTGGCCGAGAAACACCCGGTCGCCGAACAACCGGCCGTATTGGCGCAACGCACCGGACAACGGCTGGCGCGGCACGTAGTCCGGCAGACTTTCCGGCAGACCCAGTGCCACAGCGAGGCCGGCCAGTGCGCTGAAGCCGGTCAGCACGAGGAAGATCGACTGCCAGCCCGTGGTGTTGACCAGCAGACCGCCGAGCAGCGGCGCGAGGATCGGCGCCAGGCCCATCACCAGCATCAATTGCGAAAAGACTTTCGCCGAACCGACCGCATCGCACTTGTCGCTGACCACCGCCCGGGAAATCACCATTCCCGCGCAGCCGCCCAGCGCCTGAACGAAACGCGCGCCGATCAGCCACTCCAGATTCGGTGCATAGGCACAGGCCAGTGAGGCCAGGGTGAACAGGCCAACCCCGACCAGCAGTGGCAGGCGCCGCCCAAAACGGTCGGCCACCGGGCCGTAGAGCAATTGACCGATCGACAGGCCGGCGAAATAGGCCGCCAAGGTCAGTTGCACATGCTTTTCATCAGTGCCAAAGGCCAGCGCCATCGACGGAAACGCCGGCAAATAGAAGTCGATCGCCAGCGGACCGAAGGCGCTCAAGGCACCGAGAATCAGAATGGTACGGAAGTTCATCAGGCATCCAGGTTGGATAGAAGTCGGCAGCCCGACAGTCTAGCCGCGCGGAGACACCTTGAACATTCCGATAGCTCGCTAACTATTAGAAATCAGATGACCTACATCTGAAACCTGTGGCGAGGGCGCTTGCTCCCGCTGGACTGCGCAGCAGGCCCAGTGTTTTTCAATTGGAAAAAAAGGGCCGCTTCGCGACCCGGCGGGAGCAAGCTCCCTCGCCACAGGGGATTTATCGTTAACCGGCGAGTTTTACCGGGTAACCCTCTTCGCTGATAACCTCGATCACCTGCTCCGCGCTGAGCGAACTCTCGACGCCGACTTCTTTGGCCGCCAGATCGACCCGCACGCTGGCCGCCGGATCTTTCGCCTGCACGGCGTGGGTGATGGCTTTGACGCAGTGACCGCAGGACATGCCTTGAACATTGAACACTTGCATGGATTGACTCCCTTGAGTGAAGTTGCCGGCAGTGTCGAGCTTGCCACCATGGCAAGGTCAAGTTCTGGAAAAAAATGCCGGGCTGGCAATCGGCGCTGCGCTCAGCCAAGCTGCGCACACCAATGACTCAAACTCAGGAGATTCAGCCATGCGCTGGTCAGCTTTCAGCCTGTTTGGCTTGCTCAGCCTCTTTGCCGCCCTGCCCCAGGCCAACGCGACCGGTGAGGATTACGCCGTTCTGATCATCTCGCGCGAGCGTCTGGAAGTGCCGACTCCCTGCGAGATTGGCGTGTACGTTAATGATCAACTCGCTGGGCGCCTGCTGCAGGAACAGACCACTTCCTTCAACCTGCCCCACGGCACGATTTCCATTCGTCTGAAACAGTTGCCTGGCCAGGTGCCGGGTTGCCAGGCAGGCATGCTCGCACCTCCCGCGCAGGAGATCTCGCTCAAGGCCGGCGATGTGGTGAAGTACCGGATCGCGGCAAATGCCAAAGGCTTGTACCTGCGACCTGCCGCCCTCGAATACTAAGCGAAACTCCAAATGTGGGAGCGGGCTTGCTCGCGAATGCGGTGTGCCTTTCAGCGATGATGTTGACTGACACAGCGCTTTCGCGAGCAAGCCCGCTCCCACATTGGTTTTGTGCTGAGTCAAATATTGGCGCTTGACCTTGCCCGCATGGCAAGGTTGATCCTTGTAGGCATCTTCTACAGGGAGTAAGACCGATGTCCGATTCCATCACCTTCGACCTGCCGATTGCCGGCATGACCTGCGCCAGTTGCGCCGGGCGTGTCGAGCGGGCGTTGAGCAAAGTCAGCGGCGCCAGTGGCGTCAGCGTCAATCTCGCCACCGAACAGGCCCGCGTCCAGGCACCGGGTGGCAGCTTGCCGGCGTTGATGGAGGCGGTGCAGCGCGCCGGTTACAGCGTGCCGCAGCAGACCATGGAATTGAGCATCGACGGCATGACCTGCGCCTCGTGCGTCGGGCGCGTCGAACGCGCCCTGAACAAAGTCCCCGGGGTGAAGAGCGTCAGCGTCAACCTCGCCAACGAACGCGCACACCTCGAATTGCTCGGTCAGGTCGACCCGCAATCGCTGCTCGACGCGGTGAGCAAGGCCGGCTACTCGGCCAGCGTCTGGCAAGCCGATCACCCCACTACCGATAACCAGCAACAGCGCCTGCAACATGAACGCTGGGCGCTGATCTGCGCCATCGCCCTGGCCTTGCCGCTGGTGCTGCCGATGTTGCTACAACCGTTCGGCATCCACTGGATGCTCCCGGCCTGGGCGCAATTCGCCCTCGCCACCCCGGTGCAATTCATTTTCGGTGCGCGGTTTTACGTGGCCGCGTGGAAAGCCGTGCGCGCCGGGGCCGGTAACATGGACTTGCTGGTCGCCCTCGGCACCAGCGCCGGTTATGGCTTGAGCCTGTACGAATGGGCCACCGCCGCCGGGCGCATGCCGCATCTGTATTTCGAAGCCTCGGCGGTGGTGATCGCCCTGGTGCTCCTCGGCAAATACCTGGAAAGCCGCGCCAAACGCCAGACCGCCAGCGCCATCCGCGCCCTCGAAGCCTTGCGTCCGGAAAGGGCGATTCAGGTCATTGACGGTCGCGAGCAAGACGTGGCGATCAGCGCTCTGCGCCTGAATGATCAGGTGCTGGTCAAACCCGGCGAACGTTTCCCGGTCGACGGCGAAGTGCTCGAAGGCCAGAGCCACGCAGACGAAGCGCTGATCAGCGGCGAAAGCCTGCCGGTGCCAAAACAGCCGGGCGACCAGGTCACCGGCGGTGCGATCAACGGTGAAGGTCGCCTGCTGGTGCGCACCACCGCCCTCGGTGCGGAAAGTGTATTAGCGCGGATCATCCGTCTGGTCGAGGACGCTCAGGCGGCGAAAGCGCCGATCCAGAAACTGGTGGATAAAGTCAGCCAGGTGTTCGTGCCCACCGTGCTGCTGATCGCTTTGGCGACACTGATCGGCTGGTGGCTGTACGGCGCGCCCATGGAAACCGCATTGATCAACGCGGTCGCTGTGCTGGTGATTGCCTGTCCGTGCGCCCTCGGCCTCGCCACGCCGACGGCGATCATGGCCGGCACGGGTGTGGCTGCGCGTCACGGCATTCTGATCAAGGACGCCGAAGCGCTGGAACGTGCCCATGAAGTCGACAACGTGGTCTTCGACAAGACCGGCACGCTGACTTCCGGCACCCCGCGCATCGCCCATTTCAGTGCGCTGGATGGCGATGAAAATACCCTGCTGACACTGGCCGGTGCCCTGCAACGCGGCAGTGAGCACCCGCTGGCCAAAGCTGTGCTGGACGCTGCCACCGAGCGCGGCTTGCAGGTGCCGGATGTCAGCGACAGCCAGTCCCTGACCGGGCGCGGCATCGCCGGCACGCTTGCCGGTCGGCGCCTGGCGCTGGGCAATCGGCGCTTGCTGGAAGAAAGCGGCTTGAGCGCCGGCCACCTCGCCGAGTCCGCCAAGGCCTGGGAAAGCCAAGGCCGAACCCTGTCGTGGCTGATCGAGCAAAGCCCAGAAGCGCGGGTGCTTGGGTTGTTCGCCTTCGGTGACACGCTCAAGCCCGGGGCACTGCAAGCGGTGCAGCAATTGGCCACCCGAGGGATCCACAGTCATCTGCTGACTGGCGACAACCGTGGCAGCGCGCGCGTGGTGGCCGAGGCGCTGGGCATTGAAAATGTTCACGCCGAAGTGCTCCCCGCCGACAAAGCCGCCACCGTCGCCGAACTGAAGAAAACCGGGGTGGTGGCGATGGTCGGCGACGGCATCAACGACGCCCCGGCACTGGCGGCGGCCGACATCGGCATCGCCATGGGCGGCGGCACCGACGTGGCGATGCATGCCGCCGGCATCACCTTGATGCGCGGCGATCCACGGCTGGTGCCGGCGGCGCTGGAGATCAGCCGCAAGACCTACGCGAAGATCCGCCAGAACCTGTTCTGGGCCTTCGTCTACAACCTGATCGGCATTCCGCTGGCGGCGTTCGGCTTCCTCAACCCGGTGCTGGCCGGCGCGGCGATGGCATTGTCGAGCGTCAGCGTGGTGAGCAATGCGCTACTGTTGAAAACCTGGAAACCGAAGGATCTGGAGGAACAGCGATGAACATCGGCCAAGCGGCCCGGCACAGTGGCCTGAGCGCAAAGATGATCCGCTATTACGAGTCGATCGGCCTGCTCAAGGCTGCCCATCGCACCGACAGCGGCTACCGGGTCTACAGCGATGATGACCTGCACACGCTGGCGTTCATCAAGCGCTCGCGGGATCTGGGATTTTCTCTGGAAGAAGTCGGCAAGCTGCTGACCCTGTGGCAGGATCGCCAACGCGCCAGCGCCGATGTGAAGGCCCTGGCGCGTCAGCACATCGACGAGCTGAATCAGAAGATCCGCGAGCTCGGCGAGTTGCGCGACACCCTGCAGGACCTGGTCGAGCACTGTAATGGCGACCATCGCCCCGACTGCCCGATCCTCAAGGAACTGGCGTCGGGCTGCTGCGCGCAACCCGCCCGCGCCTGAGCGCCAGCAACTTCACGGTCAACAGCGTACCCAGCGGGATGCCGTGGAACAGCACGACCACGGCACCCGGCGTCCACCAGCCGTAAAACGGCGCGGCAACCAGCATGCCGACGCCGAACCCGGTCATTTGCAGCAAGGTCAGGAAACTGAAAATCGGCAGGCGCAAATGCTCCGGTTCACGCTGCAGACGCGACATCAGGCTGACTTCGGAGAAACCGTCCCCCAGCCCCGCCGGCAGCGAAAACAGCAGCAGACCGTAAAGGCTGTGCTGCTGGAACATCAGGATAAAACCGCAGGACATCAACGCCACGCCGAAGAAATACCGTCGCTCCAAATCACGGTTATCCGTGCCTTTGAGGCGACTGGCAATCCGTGCGCCGAGCAGTTTGCCGCTGGCCCACACCGCCAGCATCAGGCCCAGCGTGGTGCTGGCCGAATCAGGGGTCAGCAGTTTGGAGATGACCGGGAATCCGACGTTGTGCGCGGCACTGCCCAAGGTGTCGGCCATGGTCACGGCAAGCATCGCGGCGATCACCGGAGCGCTGCGCAGGCCTTGTTTCAGGGCTAACCATTCGCCGCGTTCGCTGGTTGATTGTTCGCGGACTTCTGCAGCGGCGAAGCGCAACGGCGCAATCAACAGCGCCGCCAGCACATAGGTCAGTGCGTTGAGCGCAAACACCGTTGCGAAACCAAATGCCGCCACCAGCAAGCCGGAGACCAGACTGCCGCCGACCATGGCTGCGGATGACGCCGAGGTGATCCAGGCATTGGTTTTCAGTAGCTGCGCCGGGTCGATCAGCTTCGGCAACTGGCTGTTGAGGCCGATGGCGAACATCGAATTGCCAAAACCCAGGCCGAAGGCGATCACCGGCAACAGCAACGCCTGCTGGCTCAGCGGCAGGATCAACAGCAGGCCAAGCAGCGTCGCGCGCAGCAGATCGAAGGCGATCAGCGGCACCCGGCCACTCCAGCGCCGATAGAAGCGCGTACCGATCAGACTGGCAAAAATCCCCCCGCCAACCCGGCTGGCGAGAAAGATCCCGACGCTCATGGCGCTGTTGCTCAGCAGGTAGACATAGGTCGCCAGCGCGACCATGTTGAGAAAGGCGCCGAAGTCGGAGATCAGGCGGGCGGTGATGATCAGTTGGGTGTTGCGTGGGGTGATCACATTCAGTCCTTGAGTGTGCCGAGGCCGGACAGATTCACACACAACTATTAGCAACACCACCCATCCTCTGTGGGAGCGAGCCTGCTCGCGAAAGCGGTATGTCAGTCAACAAGGATGGTGACTGGTAAGGCCCCTTCGCGAGCAGGCTCGCTCCCACAGGGAATTTGGGGTGGTCTCCGGAAAAATACAGGGCACAAAAAACCCGGCCGAAGCCGGGTTTCTGTTCAAGCGCTTACTGCATCCACGGTGGCGGCGGTGGTTCGTCGGACTTGCCCTTGGGCTCGTCATCCGCCGCACGGATCGCCTGCTTGCGCTCTTCGTCGAGACGCGCCGCTTCGATCTCGCGCAACACACCGCCAACGTCGGCCAGATCTTCCGGATCGTCGAACTCACCGGTCAGCACGCTGTTGGGGTGCAAGGTGCCGGCTTCGTACAACGCCCACATTTCCTTTGCGTAGCGGGTCTGCTTCAGCTCCGGGGCAAAGCGCCCGAAGTACGACGCCATGTTGCCCACATCGCGCTCGAGCATGCTGAACGCGTGGTTGTTACCGGCGGCATCCACCGCCTGCGGCAGGTCGATGATCACCGGCCCGGTCGGGGTCAGCAGCACGTTGAACTCCGAGAGGTCACCGTGCACCAGACCGGTACACAACATCAGCACGATCTGCGAGATCAGGAACGCGTGATACTCGCGGGCCTGATCCGGCTCCAGCACCACGTCGTTCAGACGCGGCGCGGCATCGCCATACTCGTCGGCCACCAGTTCCATCAGCAGCACGCCATCCAGAAAGTCGTATGGCTTGGGCACTCGCACACCGGCACCGGCCAGACGGAACAGCGCCGCGACTTCGGCGTTCTGCCAGGCGTCTTCGGTCTCTTTGCGACCGAATTTCGAGCCCTTGGCCATCGCCCGAGCCTGCCGGCTGTTACGCACCTTGCGACCTTCCTGATACTCGGCTGCCTGGCGGAAACTGCGTTTGTTCGCCTCCTTGTAGACCTTCGCGCAACGTAACTGGTTACCGCAGCGCACCACATAAACAGCTGCTTCTTTACCACTCATGAGTGGGCGCAGCACTTCGTCGACCAGACCGTCTTCGATCAGGGGTTCAATGCGTTTTGGAGTCTTCATCAGCTTTTATTGTGGGTCCTTTATTACCAAACACGCGAATGTCACTCGTTATACGGCAATCCTCGCGCTACGGGGAGGGGGTGCCGACCTGTGAACCCTATGGATGCACACACTGTGCCGAAATAATCGAGCTTTGCCGATCATAGCTGAGCCGGTTTGAAATGTTGGTAATCGGCGTCGAGGGCATTTGCGACAGAATCTGACATTGGCATTCATTTCCCCTGTGGGAGCGGGCTTGCTCGCGAAAGCGGTCTGTCAGACACAATGACGGCGCCTGACACGCCCCCTTCGCGAGCAAGCCCGCTCCCAGGGGATTGCGCTCAACGTTCGATAATTGCGGTGACACCTTGGCCGCCAGCAGCACAGATCGAGACCAGCCCCCTGCCCTTGCCTGCCGCATCCAGCAGTTTCGCCAGGTTCGCGACAATTCGCCCGCCGGTCGCGGCAAATGGATGCCCCGCCGCCAGCGAGCTGCCTTTCACATTCAATCGAGTGCGGTCGATCGACCCCAGCGGTGCGTCCAGCCCCAGGCGCGTCTTGCAGTATTCGGGGTCTTCCCAGGCCTTGAGCGTACACAGCACCTGCGCAGCGAATGCTTCATGAATTTCGTAGTAATCGAAATCCTGCAAGGTCAGCCCATTACGCGCCAGCAAGCGCGGCACTGCATACACCGGCGCCATCAACAGACCTTCGGCGCCGTTGACGAAATCCACCGCCGCCGCTTCGCCATCGCGCAGATACGCGAGGATCGGCAAACCACGTTCTTTCGCCCATTCCTCGCTGCCCAGCAGCACCACTGAGGCGCCGTCGGTAAGTGGCGTGGAGTTGCCTGCCGTCAGCGTGCCCTTGGCGCTTTTTTCGAAAGCAGGTTTGAGCGTGGCGAGTTTTTCCAGGGTCAAGTCCGGGCGCAGGTTGTTGTCACGGGTCAGGCCGAGAAACGGCGTCATCAAATCGTTGTGCCAGCCTTCGCTGTAGGACGCGGCGAGTTTGTGATGACTTTCGAGGGCCAGTTGATCCTGCTCTTCACGGGGAATGTTCCAGGTCTGCGCCATCAGTTCGCAGTGCTGGCCCATCGACAGGCCGGTGCGTGGCTCGCCATTACGCGGAAACTCCGGGATCAGGTGCCGTGGTCGCAGTTGCAGAAAGGTTTTCAGCTTGTCGCCGGTGGTCTTGGCGCGGTTGGCCTGCAGGAGGATTTTGCGCAGGCCTTCGCTGACGCTGATCGGTGCGTCCGAGGTGGTGTCGACACCACCGGCAATGCCGCAGTCAATCTGGCCGAGAGCGATTTTGTTGGCCACCAGCAGCGCAGCTTCCAGCCCGGTGCCGCAGGCTTGCTGGATGTCATAGGCCGGAGTGGCCGGTGACAGCCGCGAGCCGAGCACGCATTCGCGGGTCAGATTCATATCCCGTGACAATTTAAGCACCGCACCCGCCACCACTTCGCCAATCCGCAGGCCGTGCAGGTTATAGCGTTCGATCAGGCCTTCAAGCGCGGCGGTGAGCATCACCTGATTGCTGGCAGTGGCGTACGGCCCGTTGGAGCGGGCGAAAGGGATACGGTTACCACCGATGATGGCGACGCGGCGCAGCTGACTCATGAAAAGCTCCTTTTCCAAATGGTCGAATTCACCTGAATCCTTGTAGGAGTGAGCCTTGTGGGGAGGGGATTCATCCCCGATGGGTCGCGTAGCGGCCCCACACATTGCAATCGCTATACATTGCGACTGCTTCGCAGCCGATCGGGGATGAATCCCCTCGCCACAGGTCACACCTACAGGGTTCAACGTTGTTTCTGAATTTGTGTTTGGCCACACAACCATCAGCGGCCAACTACTCTGCTGTTCTAGCGTAGGCCTTATTGTGTGGATCGAACGATTGATTGCCGTTGGTAGTCCACACTTTGAACCCCAACTTTTGGAGAGCGTTCCATGTCTGACCGCTATATCGACTTCGCCAACTCATCCATCGGCCACCGTTTGGTCGGGGCTTTGGGCCTGCCGTCGCCGGTGCGGCTGGAACGCTGGCAGGCCGGACGCCTGCGGCCGGTGGACGGTGCGCTGCTGATCGGCGGCGGGCCGCTGGCCGAGCGGGTCAATGCGTTTGCCAACCGCCTGACCGATGCGATCTACAGCTACGGCACCGAACCGTCGCTGGCCACCGCGTGGATTCCCGGGCACGGGCCGAAACTCAAGGCCGTGGTATTCGACGCCAGCGATCTGCAGCACACCGACCAGCTCAAACAGCTGCGCGAGTTCTTCCAGCCGTTGATGAAAAACCTCGACAGCAGCGCACATCTGGTGATTCTCGGCCGCGCCCCGGAAACCCTGCGCGAGCCCTTCGCCTCCAGTGCGCAACGGGCGCTCGAAGGTTTTTCGCGCTCGCTGGCCAAGGAGCTGCGCAGCGGCGGCACGCTGCAACTGATCTATGTCGGTGACGGCGCTGAAGATCAGCTTGAGGGGCCGTTGCGGTTTTTCCTGTCACCGAAAAGTGCCTTTGTCTCCGGGCAGGTGATTCGCCTGAGCCCATGCGCCACGCCGGTCACCGATTGGACCCGGCCATTGGCCGGACGCAGGGCGCTGGTCACCGGCGCGGCACGCGGGATCGGCGCATCAATCGCCGAAACCCTCGCCCGCGACGGTGCCGAGGTGATTCTGCTCGACGTCCCCCCGGCCAAGACTGATCTGGAAGCCCTCGCCGCACGTCTTGGCGGCCGGGCGATCACCCTTGATATCTGCGCCGAAGATGCCGCCGCGCAACTGATCGAACAACTGCCGGACGGCCTCGACATTCTGGTGCACAACGCCGGGATCACTCGCGACAAGACCCTGGCCAACATGACCCCGGAATTCTGGGACGCGGTGCTCGCGGTCAACCTCAACGCCCCGCAAGTACTGACCAAGGCCCTGCTCGACAGCGGCACCCTGCACGACAATGCGCGAGTGATTCTGCTGGCCTCGATCAGCGGCATCGCCGGCAATCGCGGACAGACCAACTACGCCGCGAGCAAGGCCGGCCTCATCGGTCTGGCGCAGGCCTGGGCGCCAACTCTGCACGAACGCGGCATCAGCATCAACGCTGTGGCCCCGGGCTTCATCGAAACCCAGATGACCGCGCACATTCCGTTCGCCTTGCGCGAAGCCGGGCGGCGCATGAGTTCGCTGGGCCAGGGCGGCTTGCCGCAGGACGTCGCCGAAGCCGTCGCGTGGCTGGCACAACCGGGCACCGGCGCGTTCACCGGGCAGGCGCTGCGGGTCTGTGGACAAAGTGTTCTGGGGGCCTAGGCATGAGCATCGAATGGCACACGCTGGATCGCGAACCGAGTCTGCCCGGCCTGTATGCGCGGGCCGCAACACGACGCAAGATCACCGGCACCACCCTGCCCGACAGCGGTTTGCGCTGTTGGATCGACATCGACGGCAAGCGGCTGGCGGACTATCGCAAGGTCTGTGGATTTACCGATGACGGACTGCTGCCGCCGACTTATCCACACAACCTCGCGTTCGCCCTGCAGATGCAATTGCTCACGGCGAAGGAGTTTCCATTCCCGCTGCTGGGGCTGATTCACCTGAGCAACCGCATTCGCGTGTTGCGGCCGATGGGCGGGATCAGTCGCGCGCAAGTCAGTGTGCGGGTGCACAACCTGCAGCCGCATCCCAAAGGCGCGACCTTCGATGTGCTGACCACTCTCGATGATCAACTCGGGCCGCTGTGGGAGGCGGAAAGCCAGATGCTCTGTCGCGGCGTGAAACTCGACGGCGAACCCGTCGAGCAACGTTGGGAACCCACGCAGATCCTGACGCAGGTTGCGCAGTGGAAAGCACCGGCCGATATCGGTCGGCAATACGCCAAAGTCTCGGGCGACTACAACCCGATTCACCTGAGCGCCGCCAGTGCCAAGCTCTTCGGCTTCCCCACGGCCATCGCTCACGGTTTGTGGAACAAGGCCCGTACGCTCGCAGCGCTGAGTGATCACCTGCCCAAGGCCAACCTTGAGGTCAGCGTGTTTTTTCACAAACCGGTGCGTTTACCCAGTGAGGTGACTTTGCTGGCGAGTGCAGCAGGCTCCAGCGGTGAACTGCGTTTGATCGGTGCAGGCGACCTGGAGCACATGGTCGGTCAGTGGCAGCCGATTGCCTGATCCTCACCACGGGCAAGCCTGTAAATTGTGTGTATATCACTTAAGTTTTCCCACGCTCGGCACCGTCCTCTGAAAAACTCCAGGCCTTGATTTTCAAGGCCTTTTTTTACGCCTCTATATCCTGGGTATTAGTGCTTAGGCATTGCGCTACGCCTTATATATAAAGGCGTTAATACCAACTTGAGAATGGTCGAAACCTGCGGCGCGATTGAGATTGACACCACGGACGAGGCATCGCCGGCGACAGATCGGCGGGCCATCGAAAACGACGAAATGTTGTTACAGGTGCAAGGAATCTCAATCATGAAAACTCAAGTGTGGTGCAAATCGGCAACAGCTCTGGCATTGATCCTTTCCCTTGGTCTCGCTGGCTGCAGCAGCGGCGGTGGCGGCCATCACAGCAGTTCCGGCAGTTCATCCTCCGATGGCGCAGCAGCAGGCGCCGGTACCGGCGGCACCAGCGGAAGCGGTGGTACAAGCGGCAGCGGTGGTACAGGTGATACCGCGGGTACGGGCGGAACGGGTGGAACCGGTGGCACGACCACCCCGACAACACCTACAACCCCAACGACTCCAACGACTCCAACGACTCCGACCCCGTTGGTGACCACCACTCTGGTACAGGATGTCGGCAACACCGTCGCCGGCGTCGGCAGTGGTGTCGGTCAGGTCGGCGACTCCTTGAGCACCGTTCCAGTCGTGGGCGGCGTTGTGCAAAGCGCAGTCAAAACCACAGGCAATGTGGTCACCACCCTGGGTGATGGCGTGGCCAACGGCATCGGCAAACTGGGCACGGTCGACAACGGTCTGGGCGTGACCGCAGCCTCGGTCGGCGGCGTGGTGTCAGATGTCGGTACTGGCGTCTCGGATCTGAGCAGCAAACTGGCGACCGCCACCGGCAGTGTTCCGGTCGTCGGCGGCGTGGTCACCAAAGTCGCTCCGGTGCTCGATGGCGTCGGCGAAAAAGTCACTATGCTCGGTGACACCCTGAGTCTGGCCACCACCACCGGCCCACTAGGCTCGGTGACTAAAAGCGTCGGCAACGGTCTGGTGCCAGTGATTGCGATGGTTGAAAGTACTACTGACAAAGTCGGCGATGCGACCGGGCTTGGCGCTCCGCTCAATGGCGTACTCGGCCAGGTCGGTGGCGCCGTCAAAGGCGTGGGCGGTCAGGTAACCGGTGCTGGCGACGGCAACGCCTTGACCAACACCGTTGGCGGCGCGCTGACCAACGTCGGCACCACCGTCGGCAAGGCTGGCGGGCTGGTGGACAACGGCACCAGCAGCGGTGGTGGTTTGGGCGGCGGTCTGGGTGGCGGCCTCGGCGGTACCGGTTTGCTGCAAACCGTCGGCGGCGCAGTGGTCAACGTCGGTAGCGGCCTGAACGCCGGCAACACCAACGGCGTGGTCAGTGCCGGTGGTGTCACTGCGGGCGGGCTGGGCAACACCATCGCTTCGCTCAACACCGTACTCGGCGGCTCGGGCACACCGATCACTGCCACCACCTCACCACTGGCCACCGTCGGCGCTACCGTGGGCGCAGGGCTTAATCCAGTGACCAGCGCCGTCACCGGTCTCACTCAACAGGTCGGCGCCACGACAGGTATCGGGGCACCGGTCGCCGGTCTCACCGGTCAGGTCGGCGGCGCAGTCAGCACCATCGGCAACACCATTGCCGCCACCAACAACCCGGTGACCACCGCCGTCGGTGGTTTGGTCAACAACGTCGGCGCCACTGTCGGTGCGGTCGGTGGTCTGGTCAACGGAGGCACCGCCACAGGTGGCGCAACCGGCGGACTGGGCGGTGTACTCGGTGGCCTGACCGGCGCTCTTGGAGGCAACAAACGCTAAATTGCACCTGGCCGATTCGACGGCCTCACCTACAGCGCCTACGCTTGGTTGAGGGCGGAAGATTCCCACGAATCTTCCGCTTTTTTCTTAGGAAAAAAACAGCCCTGTGCTGCGACCTGACCACGGAGTGTCCTATGCGCGTAATGGCATCCCTGCTGTTCCTCAGTCTCAGTTCCGCCGCTTTCGCCGACACCCTCCCCAGCTTTCTCAACAGCAACGAAACCATTCGCAATCTGCCCGTGCCGAATCTGCCGGCCGATGCCTATCGCCCGGCCACCACCCCGGTGCAAGTGCCGGAACCCGGCGCGGCCAGTGCCCAGCCGCTGATGATGGAAACCAGAATCACCCTGAAGACGGTGCAGATTGAAGGCGGGACGATCTATCCGCTCGGCGAACTGGCCGAGATCTACAAACCCCTGATCGGTCACCAGACCAGCCTTGCCGACCTGATCGAAGCCACCCGCAACATCACCCGCCGCTACCAACAGGACGGTTATCTGCTGTCCTACGCGTTCTTGCCTCAACAAAAGTTCGACGACGGGGTAGCGCGGGTGGTGTTGGTGGAAGGCTACGTCAGGGATATCCAGATGCAGGGCGACGTCGGCCGGGTCAAAGGCCTGCTCGATAAACTGGCGGCGAAAATCCAGGCCGAACGGCCGCTGACCCGCAAGACCTTCGAGCGCTATACCACGCTGATGACCCGCATTCCCGGAGTGACGGTGCAGGCCCAGGTGCCTCCGCCCGGCACCACCGACGGTGCCACGACCCTGGTCGCCCAGGCCAGTCGCAAACCGTTCACCAGCACCCTGAGCACCACCGAAGACAATCGTAACGGCACTCAGGCATTGCTCGGCGTGAGCAGCAACTCGCAAACGGCCATGGGCGAACAGCTGACCCTCAGCGGCCTGTTTCCGCCAGGGCACGACGCAGAGCATTACTATCGCCTGGACTACAACCAGTTCCTCAATGCAGAGGGCACACAACTGAGCCTGTTCGCTTCGCGCTACCGCGCCGACCCGGGCACCAACGTGCAACTGGATAACGGTCTGGAACTCAAGCCGCATCAGGAAGACGATCGCTACTCTATCGGTTTCAGTCACCCGATCATCGCTTCGCCCAACGAGTTGCTCAGCGCCGGCGCAAGGCTTTATGCGGTCGACGACACCACCCGCTATAACGTCGTCGGCTACCCCTTGAGTGTCGAAGAACGCACCAACATCCGCGCCGTCGCCATCGAAGGTGACTGGCGCAAGTCAGACGCCCGGCAACTGCGGATTCTCAGCGCGGGCCTGTACCAGGGCATCGACGGCATGGGCGCGCACACCAATAACCCGGATCTGGATATCAACTTTTTCCGGATGCGCCTGTCCGGCGTACAGAGCGACAAGTTCTTCGACAACTGGCAGGGCGTGCTGTCGGCGGCGCTGTACTGGAGCGATGACACGCTGCCCGACAGTGAGCGTGCGGTGTTCGGCGGGCAGAATTTCGGCCGTGGCTACCCGGACGATCAGGCGTCGGGGGACAAGGGCTGGGGGGCGGCTTACGAGGTCAACTACAGCTTCAACCGCGACGGCAACTGGGTGCGCATCCTGCAGCCGTACGTGGTGCTGGACCGTTCGAAAACCTGGTTCAACAAACTGGCGGTGCAAAGCAGTGACCTGTCCTCGGCGGCCGTCGGGCTGCGCTTCGGCGATGCCAAGTACTACAACATTGCGCTGGAAGCGGCCAAGCCGATGGCCGATGAAGCACTGGACACCTACAACCGCCGGATGAGGTACAGCATCAGTTTCAGCTATCAGCTGTAGGAAATCAGATCAATCAACTGAGCGGACAGACCGCTTGCTCTCACATTGCAGCGCACATCCCTGTGGGAGCGGGCTTGCTCGCGAAAGCGGTGGATCAGCCAGCATTTTTGCCGACTGACACTACGCCTTCGCGAGCAGGCTCGCTCCCACAGGTTTTACGCGAAGTGGATCAGAACGCGTAACGCACCTTCGCAGTAAAGCTGTCGGAGTCGAAACCGCTCGAAGTCAGATAGTTGTAAGAGCCGCCGACGCTCCAGGCACCCATCCGGTAGTTGGCGCCCAGACCCAGTTCATAACTGTCACGCACCGGTGTGGTACCGCGGCTGACGGACGACTCACCACCCAGCACGAAGGCCGAAGTGGTGCTGACCTTGTCACCGATGAAGTCATGCCAGGCCATCAGCTTGGCTTCCGGTTCCAGGCTACCGCTGCCAACGTCGAACGCTGCAGCCAGGCGTGCACCGACGCCCATCTCACCGACTTCGTAACGCTGGCTGCCGACATTCAGCGACGCCGAGCTGCCCTTCTCGCGATACGCATCCATGCCCACATTGGCATAGCGTGCGCCGACCTGGGGTTCCAGCACCACATCAGGCATCAGCCGCAGGCTGTAACCGGCCAATGCGCTCACGCCAAATACGTCACTGTCGTAATCCGCCTTGGCCTGAGTGCCAGCGATATAACGTTTGGATTCGTTGTCGTTCCAGCCGTACATCAGCGACGAGTCGACGAACCAGTTGTCATGCACCCAGTTGCTGTACAACGTCAGCGCATGACCAGTGACTTTGGTCTTGTTGCCCAGATCGGACTTCACATCGGTATCGAGGTAGCTGTAGGCCAGACCCAGCGTGGTGTCGGCATTCAACTGGCCATCGGCACCGACCGCGATCCCGTGGCTGTCGGCGTCATAACCGGCGACACCGCGACGCTCATCCTGATTGGCATCGCTGCTCAGGGCTTGCAGCCACACGCCTTTTTCCGGGGCGCCGGTGGTTGAACGCGCGCGACTGGAGCGATCACTGATCACGCCCGAGACCAGCGTCTGGCTGTTGGTGGCCGCGTGAAGTACACCGCGGCTGACATCCGGGTTGAGGGATTCACCCAGTCGCGCCAGCTCGACATCGGTGCCGGCATTGGCGAAGGCCTGGAATACCGGATCCTGCTCGTCGAGGCGCGCCAGCAGCGCCGATACATGCCCCACCTTCGTCGCCGCATTACCACTGCCGCCGACCGCCAGGGTGTTCTCGGCCAGTTCCTCGCTCGACTTGGTCGTCACCACACTGGTGATGTCGTTGCCGACCACGCCGAAGCTCTTGACGTCCAGCAGCGCGGAGGTCGATGTCACGGTCAGGTTGTTGCCACCCACCAGATTGCCCGAGCTGATCAGGGTGTAGCGGGTACCGCCGGGGGTTACACGAAAATCACTGGAGCGCGCCAGCAGCCGCAGTTGTGCGCCCGGGGCAATATCGGTGGTGCCGGTGACCTTCAACACCGGCAGCGCCGGGTTGGTGTCGTTGCCCAAGTACATCTCCAGCACCGAGCTGGATTCTTCCATGTCGAAGTCACCGATGATCGTCGTGTGCGGTTTCATCAGGGTCAGCGTGCCCTCTTCGATGGTGACGTAGCCGGAGCGGATGGTTGAGCCGTCGAAAGTCGCATCGCCGTCAACCTTGACCCCGGACAACCCGAGCAGATCACCCTTCACAGCGCCGCCATAAAAATAGAAATAGCTCGCGCCGTCATCGACCTGGATCGCCGCCTTGCCCCCCTCGATCAACCCGTTCATTTGATAGATGCCGAAAGGCAGGGCGCCACTGGCCTGGTCGCTGACATGCACACCGATATCCTCGCCGGAGATGGTTCCGCCGTTCCATAGTGCGGTGGCGTTGGCACCTACTGGACCGCTGAACTTGACCCCCTCGAATACCAATGCCTCGGCATTGGCACCGGTTGCACGGATAGTCCCCGTGTTGTTGACCGACAGGCTCAGCGTCGCGCCGTCGAGCAAAACGCCCAATGCGTCGGTACCGCTTGCGCTAATGGTGCCTCGGTTGCTGAGCCCGGTCATGCTGGTATGTACCAGCGACAGGCCGCTGGCAGTCTGGCCGCTGACGTCGATGCTGCCGCTATTGACCAATGAGTTGCCCAGCGTGCTGCCGAGATCGGAAATACCGCTGGATGTGCCAGCGTCGGCCAGGCCATGAACAGAAATAGAGCCTTCGTTGATCAGCGCGCCGGCGATCTTGGTCGGCACCATACCGGCAGTTCCCAGACTGATGCCAACGCCGAACTTGGCGCCGTCAATCTGGATATTGCCGGTGTTGCGCAGTTGATCCGCCGTCACCCCCGAGAGCTGTGCGCCGTAGGTCGAGCTCAACTGCGAGACGGGAGCGATGTTGCCGTTGCCGCTCAAAGTGATCAGCCCCCAATTCTGCAGATTAGCGGTCAACGGACCACCACTCAGATCGTGGTTCAGGCTCGCGCCGGCGGCGACCGCGAAGGAGGTGTGCAGCGTGGCGGCGGCAATGGACAGCGCCAGGACAGAGCGGCGCAGGCAAACGATATTCACGCGAGAATCCCTTCCAAAACATAAAAACAGTTTCAGCAGGGTTCATTACATCGTTCAGGCCTCCCTACCGTCCCGCCAGATCGTCCTGGTTCGGGCGCGGAGAATGTACAGGAGCCATCATTTTGATGCCACGCAAAAGTCAAAGTACTGGCGTCAATTTCCAGAAAATACAGCGAGTGTTCGTTCAGGCCACATCCTCCTGCGCACGGAGTTTTGCGATCAATCTAGTTTTTGGTCTCGATCTTGCCGCCCGCATCCGGGTCGTAGAAATCCGGAATCTCGTATTTGTACTTCTTCAACCAGCGCTGCATCGCCTGTTCGCGCTCTGCCGCCGTGGCGGTTTGCGGCTTGGTCGAGGCGGCCTGGTTACGGCTTTGCAGTACCAGCCAGCCTTCGGTTTCCTGTTGCTGCGCCGAGGCCGGACCGGCGTCGATGGCCTGGGCCGCCAGTGGCAGGCTCAGCAGAGTCAGGCAGCACACGCGATGCAAGCAGTTCATGGTGATCTCCCGGAATGTCACTTGAGCGTCGACGGTTGCGGGTCAGCCACCACCGCCACCTGATTGCCGGCGGGTGGCGCAGCCTTGGCCGGGACCTTGAGTTTTTCCGCGCGGGCCTGGGCATCGGAAAATTGCTCCGGCGTCAGGTGCGCACGACTGACAATTTCGGCGGCTTGCTGCCAGTTGTTCTGGTACAGCAGCAGGCTCACCAGATTCAGCGTGGCCAGTTGATCGTTCTGCTTGAGCTCGATGGCGGTGAGGAATTCGAACCGCGCGTCTTCAAGACGCAGTTGATTGAGGTACACCACGCCGAGGTCGTTGCGGATTTTTTCATTGGTCGGCGCCAGACGCACCGCGCGCTGCAAGTGCGCCTGGGCCTGACCGTTGTCGCCACGGGCGGCATAGATCTGACCCAGGCCATGTTCGGCGTCCGCCGTCAGGCAGGTGCCGAGCAGCCCGCGATACAGCGGTTCGGCTTCGCTGCGTCCGAGCAAGCGGTAAACCCGGGCCTTGCGCAGCCGCACTTCGGCCAGTTTGTCCGGCAGGCTCTGCAGGTTGGCCAGACTGGCGTGCAGCTTGCCGTCGTTGGCCAGATCGTCCGCCAGGTTCAGCGCCAGCTCCTGTTCGGAATCGAGCTTGCTGCAAGTGGTCGGTGCGAGCATCGCCGACCACGGCGCCTGGCCGTCGGTGGCGCAACCACCGAGCAACAACAGACTTGCCACGACAATCAGTGCTTTCATCAAACGCTCTCCATGAGCCCACGTCAGTTTGCAAATGCCCGGGTAATCGCAGTGAACCCCGGGCCGGCCAGTACGATCAGCAAGGCAGGAAACAGAAACAGCATCATCACCACCGACATCTTCGCCGACATCTTCGAGATGTATTCCTGCAGCCGGGTCAGGCGGCGGTCGTCGAGTAACTGTTTGAGCGCGAGCAGCGATTTCATCGCCCCGCCGCCCTGCTGGATCAGTTGCTGCAGGATCACGCAGGTATCGGTGAATTCATCGACCGCAAGCATCACCGAGGCCTTGTTCAATTCCTGTCCCAGCTCCAGCCCCGAGTCGACCCGGGCCAGAATCAGGCGCAGCTCGCTGGTCAGTTCCGGCAGCAGTTTCTGCCCTTCGGTGCTGAGCACCCGCAAGGCTTGTTCGACCGCCATGCCCGACTCGAAGAGGATGCGCAGCAGCGGGATGAACGTGGAGATTTCCACGGCGATGATTTTCTGCCGGCGCCCGGCGGCGTAGGCCAACAGCCGCTTGGGCAACAGGTAACCGGCCCCAGTGGCGAGCATCGGGACGATCCAGCCGTTGGCGGCGTGGGGGAAAAACACTTCCTGCAGAAAGATCGCCAGCCCCAACGCCAGCAGCGGCGTGCCGATCTGGCAGGCGGCGAACAGCGAGCGCTCACTGGCGCGGCGCCAGCCCAGGCGACTGAGCAGAGTCTGGGTTTCGCTGTCGATGCTGACTGAACGCTGGCCGAACCGGCTGTTGCCCAAGGCGCGCAGCCAGTTACCGAAACGGTTCTCGCGCACCAGTTGGCCCTGTAATCGCTGGTTGACCTGACGCACCCGGCGGCGCTCGGTCAGCAGGTGGTTGACCACCAGCAACAGCGCGCCGAGCAGCAGCATCAGAGCGGCGAGATAGACCATTTCAAATACTCCGCAACATGCGCCACAGCGCCAGGCAGCCGGTCACTTGCAACACCACGGCGATGATCAACATGGTCTGGCCACCGGAGTCGTGCCACATGCCGAGCATGTAGCCGGGGTTGGTCAGCATGAAGTAGCTCACCAGGATCACTGGCAGCGAACCCAGCACCCAGGCGGTCATGCGTGTTTCGCCAGTAAGCGCGCGCAGTTGCCGGGCACCTTGGTCACGCTCGCGAATCAGCTTGATCAGGTTCTCCAGCAGCTCGCTGGCGTTGCCGCCGTAACGATGGTTGACCTTGAGGCCGAGGGCGAACATGCGCAGTTCGTCCTGCTCATAGAGTTCGGCAAAGTCGCTGACCGCGTCCGGCAGATTGACCCCCAACTGCACGTTGCGCTGCACCCGGCCCATGGCTTTTTTCAGCGGATCGTCGCTCGATTCGATGCCGCCCATGACGGCGTCACTCAAGGTCCGACCGGACTTGAGGCTGCGCACGGTGTAGTCGAGCAGCTGCGGCAACTGCTCGATCATGCGTTTGATCCGCCGGTGGTACAGCCAGGAAATGTACAGGCGCAAGATCAGCGGCGGCGCCAGCAGCATCGCCAGCAAACCGATCCAGTCCGCCAGCAGATAACCGAGGGCAATGGCCACGCCCCACAGGCTCAGCCACAGACCGAAACGCTCAGTCGGACGGCCAAGCCCGGCACGCAGAAACATCCGTTCAAGCCCGACCCAGGTCGGCTTCTGCACGGCCAGTTGCGGCTGCCCGGCCGCGAGGCGATTGAGCACCCGCTCGTTGCCAGTCTTGTGAATACCGTGCACGAACAGCCAGATCGACAGCCCGAGCAGGATCAGGCAAAGCAGGATAAGAATGAGCGGTCCGATCATGATGCAAGTCCCATGCGGTCAGCCCAGGTGGGTCTCGTGGCGCAACTTGTCGCCCGCCGGATTGACCGCTTCGCGCAGGAAGCCGAAACCGGTACGCCGATCAAGGCGAAACAAAGTGTTGGTGACGTAGACGTCTTCGCGGATGCCGACCACTTCCACCACCTCGCTGACGCAGCGGCGGCCGTCGGGCATGCGGGTCAACTGAATGATCACGTCGAGGGCGGCGCAGATCATCTGGCGCAGGGTGCGCTCGGCGATCGAGCGCCCGGTCAGCCCCACCAGCGTCTCCAATCGCAGCAAGGCATCCTGCGCATTGTTGGCGTGCACGGTGCTCATCGAGCCGTCGTGACCGGTGTTCATCGCGGTCAGCACATCGACCACTTCAACCCCACGAATCTCGCCGAGGATGATCCGGTCGGGACGCATGCGCAGGGCGTTGCGGATCAGGTCGCTGGCCTTGACTTCGCCGTGGCCCTCGGCATTCGGCGGACGGGTTTCCAGGCGCACGACGTGCGGGTGGCCGAGTTGCAATTCAGCGACGTCTTCGATGGTCACCAAGCGTTCGTGAGGGTTGATCAACTGGCTGAGGATATTCAGCAGCGTGGTCTTGCCGGTGCCGGTACCGCCGCTGATGAGCACGTTGCAACGCTTGCCCACCGCCTCCTGCAGGAATTCGAAAATCGCCAGGTCGATGGTCTGCATCGCCATCAGGTCGCTGCTCTTGAGCATGTCCTTGCGAAACTTCCGGATCGACAGGCACGGACCGTCGAGAGCGATCGGCGGAATGATCGCGTTGACCCGGCTGCCGTCCGGCAGACGTGCATCGACCATCGGCGAAGACTCGTCGAGGCGGCGCCCGAGTGGCGCGAGAATCCGTTGCATGACCCGCTCGACGTGGTGCGCGTCGATAAAACGCAGGTCACTCTGATGCAGCACGCCATCGCGTTCGATGAATACCCGGTGCGGGCCGTTGACCAGAATCTCGGTCACCGACGGATCGCGCAGCAGCACTTCCAGCGGGCCGAAGCCGGTGAGTTCGTCGACGATTTCTTCGGCCAGCCGCTCCATCTCGTAACGGGAAATCGCCAGGTGCAGGCGGGCGATGTATTCAGCGACCTTGTCGGTGACAAACTGCGCCAGCAACTGGCGCGAACCCTCCAGCAGGTTTTTCCCCGACTCTTCGATGGCGTCGATGATGTAGCGATGCAGGACCAGCTTCAGCCCTTCGTGATCGGTATTGCCGACCGCGCCATGCTGCACCGCGCCGAACAGTTTTTCCGCGCTCATGAGGTGCCTCGCAAGCGGTCGAACCAGGTGACCTTGGGTTTGGCCAGGCCTTCGGAGCGTTTGGCCAGGCGCTCGCCGAGGGTGCGCAGGCTCTGCGTGAGTTTTTCCCTGGGGGCCAGTTCGAACAGGCTGACGCCCTGATTCTTGGCGTTGAGGCGCACTTCGGCATTGGCCGCCAATACCGCGATCACTTCGAGGTTGAAGGTTTTGCCCAGGGTTTCAGCATCCGGGGCAACGCTGCTCAGATAGCCGTCCACCAGCAAACGTGCGTGGTCGAGCTTCATGCCCTTCTCGCGCCACAAGTTGAGTACAGCGAGGTTACGCCGGCAATTGAGCACGTTCTGATCGGTGTACCAGATCAGCTTGTCGCAGTGGCTGACAAACGTGCGCAAGGCTTCACTGTCGGATTGTCCGGTAAGGTTCACGACGATGTGCTGAAAGTGTTGGCGCAAAGCGCTGAGCAACATGTACAGCTCGGCGGCACTGGTGTTTTCCAGCGGCTCGTCGCTGCTGGCGTAGGCCAGAATCCGCAGGCCCGCTTCAGCGCTGGTAAAGGCACTGTCGATCAGCGTCGCGTCGAGCCTGCGCAGGTGACGCAAGGCATCGCCGAAGTGAAACGAACTCTCGAGCCCGAGCAGCGCCAGGCTGTCACCACGCGGCAGCCCAAGATCCAGCAGCAGCGTCTGCTGCCCACTCTTTTGCACCACCAGCGCCATATGGTTGGCCAGCAGCGCGCCGTCGGAATTGCTCTGCGTGCCGTACAGCACGGTGAGCCCCCCCAGTTGGGTGTTGGCCGCCACGGGGGGCAGACGTTTGTTCAGGCGCCGCACCAGCCCCGCGACCTCACTGGCCCGCGAACCGTAGGCGACGAAATCCCGGGCGCCGGCACGCATGGCATTGAGCACCAGTTGGTTGTCCATGCCATCACCGAGCGCGACGATGGCGAGCATCGGTTTGGCTTCCAGCGCGCCTTCGATCAACGCACTCTGCGCCACCACATGGTCGCGATCGAGGCCGACAAACACCAGGCTGGCGAAGGTGACATCGACCAGTGCGAGCAATTCATCCAGGCTTCCGGCCCCGGCGCTCACCACTTGCCCCAGCGGCGCGAGCGCACCTTGCAGCCACTCCAGATCGGTGTTGTTGCGGGTGATCGCAAGAAAGGTCTGGCTCAGACTCTGGCTCATTGGGACAACCCGCTGCGTTTGTCGAAATTGCCGTTTTCGAGGAAAAACATGCGGTAGAAATTCGGGTCGTAGTTGCGCAGTTTTTCCCCCGGCAGCGATGGCAGTTGCGCGTTCGCCGCCAGTGGCTGCACCAGATGCGGCGTGACGATCATCAGCAGTTCACGTTCTTCGCGCTTGATCTGCGAGCCTTTGAAAAACGCGCCGAGCACCGGGATATCGCCCAGCCCCGGAAACTTGTTCACCTGCGAGCTGTTGGTGGTGCTGATCAAGCCGCTGATCACGAAGCTTTCGCCATCGGCCAGCGAGACGCTGGTGTCGGTCCGGCGAATAGTCAGGGCCGGCACCGTGGTACCGGCGATCTGCACGGCGTTGCTCAAATCCAGCTCGCTGACTTCCGGTGCGACTTTCAGCGCGATGCGGTCGTGGCTGATGACGGTCGGGGTCAGGGTCAGGCGGATACCGAACTCCTTGTATTCGATCGACACGTTATCGCTGCCGGCGCTGGGTACCGGAATCGGGATTTCACCGCCAGCCAGAAAACTTGCGCTCTGCCCGCTCAACGCCACCAGGCTCGGCCGCGCGAGGGTGTAGGCGAAGCCGCTGGTTTCCAGGGCGTTGATGATCGCCATGGTCTTGCCACCGATCCACGAGAAATTGAACAGGCCGTTATCCACCGGCAGTCTCGGCGTCGGCACGCCGTCGATCGGTGGCAAAGTACCGGGCGAACCAAACAGGAAATTGCCGCGAGTGCCGATCAGCGAAGCGGTGGCTTCCTTGAGTTTGGTGCGGCTGACTTCGACGAAGCGGATGTCGGTCTGCACTTGCGAGGGCAGCGTCGGATCATCGGAAGGCATCCGGCTGGCGCTGGTCAATGCGGCGGTGGCACTGCCTTGAACGAACACCATGCTCTGGCGCGGCTCACTGGAGCACGAGGTCCAGACCATCAGGCTGGTGGCGCCGGGCGCCACGCCGGTGAGTAAAAACGAGGCGCTGCCGGTGTCATGCACATCGGCGATTTTCGGGTCGCCGATGGCCACGCGGGTGATTGCCACCGGCGACTGGATGTCCTGCTGGAAGCCTTCGCCGATCTCGATCACCGGCGGCATACGGCCAAGGGCCGAGCAATTGCCGGTGGCCGCGAGGGCGGCGTTCATCGACAGTCCCATCAGTATCAAGGCCCGGACTACAGGTTTTAATAGCGGCCTGAATCGACTCTGCATGCACGTGGATCCTTGCTCAGTCATGGGGCTTGTTGGGAAAGCTGATTGCCGCGGATCACTTCCATCGGCGTCCGTGCATGGCCGCCAGTGGCCGGCGCTTTCGGCGCGCCACCAAGGGCCAGTTGCGTGAACTGGAAGAGCTGGCTGTTGGCGTTGTCCAGGTGCGCCGGCGACTGTTTTTCACCGGCCCAGTATTTGGCCAGGCGCTGCTCCTCGCTGCTGCGCACAGCCAGGCGCAACGTACCGACCTGAGTGGCGAGCATCATCCGGCTCAGCAATTGTTCGGGCACCGCCAGCACCACGGTGCGCGCGACAATCCGGCGTTGATCCTGTTTGAGTTTGTCGTCGGCGCTCAGGGCCGGATTGGCGGGCTGCCCATCGTTGGTCAGGCCGTATTGCTCACCGACACCGAGCACGCGCATGGCCGGCACCACGATCTGCGCCGACTGCTGCAGATTGCTCGCGTCCTGACGCAGGTAGAGCAGCACATCGACGTAGTCGCCGGGGATCAGTTGCCCGGCGGCGCCAATCACTTCGTCCACCGCCACGGTCAACGCGCGCTCATCGCTGTGGATCATCCGCGCCAGCGAGCCGCCGGCCTGAAAGCTTTCGTCATTGAGCCAGGTGCCGGCACTCAGGTGCCGCCAGGGTGTGCGACCGACTGCCTGATCGACACTGGAAAGGCTGCCGGCTGGCGCACTGCGCAGTTTCTCCACCGCCACATCGGCAGCCGTGAGAGGCGTGAACGGCGGGACATCGTGCAGCAGCACAACCACCGGTTGGCGGGTCTGGTCTTCAGCGGCGGCGACGGTTTTTTCCACGGCGACCACCGGCGCGGCAGGCGTCTGGGCCACGGGAGCCGATTGCCGACTGAGGACCAGGCCCCAATAGCCAACGACGATTGCTCCCAACAGCAGCACTGCTGCAAGACCCATGGTGACGCGACTGTTCATGACGGCTCTCCCTTTCCTGCTGCACCGACAGCCTGTACTTCCTGTCGAGAGAATTTTTCGCGATCAGGCAGCTATGAACATGCAACGATTTCGCTATTTCCACGCTAGCTGATCCGAGCAAAAACGCCATTACTGACAGGAAAATAACCCACTAAAGTATGAGTCATGGCCAATTAACTGTAGGGATTGGCTCAACTAACATTCCGATTAATCCTTTGTGATTAATCCGTTCTTACAGTTGTTGAGCGGGGGTTTGTTGACAATGCTTTGATAGCACGGTGAAAGCATGCCGCTGTAGCGTTGGATCGGCGCCAGAGGCGCAAAGGAGTGGACGTATGATTCTCGAATATCTTCTGGCCAGGGCCCGTCTGTTTCTCAATAGCGAGGAAGGGGCATCGGCCATCGAGTACGCAATCGTGGTGGCAATGGTAGCCGTGGTCGTCGTGGTGTTCGTGACACCTGTCGGCAACAAGGTACTGGCGATTTTCAACTCAGTTCTGACCAGTCTCGGCGGAACGGCGCAGGTTCGGCCTACGCCTTGATCCCACCTCTCGTCCCCTTTAAATGCCCGTGTGCGTGTGGAGCAAGCGCGTGCCCGGGCGTTGACAAGGCCAGTGAATTTCCAGCGTCCGCCAAAGGCTGGCGCGAAGGAGAATGCTCATGGTGCTTGAATATCTGTTGATCCGTGCGCGGGCTTTTCTTGCAAGCACGGAGGGTGCCTCGGCCATCGAGTATGCGATTGTAGTGGCCATGGTGGCGGTGGTAGTGGTGGTGTTTGTAACTCCGGTTGGCGCCAAAGTGCTGGCGATCTTCAATAGTGTACTGGTGTCCCTCGGCGGCACTGCGCAAACCGCTCCGGTGCAGACCCCCTGATGTGAGTCGCGTCCGGCGAATGTCGCGCTACACTCGATCTCACTTTCAGCTTTTCAGGGACTGCCCATGATTGCTTCCTCATTACCCCGCCAACAGTTGCTTCTGGTTGACGACGAAGAGGACGCGTTGCTTGAGCTGGCCGAGTTACTGGAGGGCGAGGGTTTTGTCTGCCACACCGCCACCTCGGTGAAACTCGCCCTGCATCACCTCACCCGCCATCCGGATATCGCCCTGGTGATCACCGATCTGCGCATGCCGGAGGAGTCCGGCATGTCGCTGATCAAGCGTCTGCGCGAGCACACCTCACGCCAGCATCTGCCGGTGATCGTGACCTCCGGACATGCCGACATGGAAGACGTCAGCGACATGCTGCGTCTGCAGGTGCTGGACCTGTTTCGCAAGCCGATCTACCACGTGCGCCTGCTGGAAACCCTGGACAATCTGTTCCCCAAACCCAAGACGCAGGCCAGGTAATTCGCTCAAGGTATTTTTGGCAGAATTGACTGCCTGTCCGCGAGGGACAGGCAAGCGGGATCAGTGTGCGGTCACACGCTGACGGGCGGCCGAAGCACTGGGCGACAGCGCCAGTGCCAACTGCGTGCGATTGTGCATGTGGGTCAGACGCAACACCTGCGAGACATACAGTTTCACGGTATTTTCGGTGATGCCCAGCTCGCAGGCGATCTGATAGTTGGTCTGCCCCTTGCCCACCAGCCGCGCCACATCCAGTTGCCGTGGCGACAACTGATTGAAGATCGCCGGAATCTCCTGCTCCGACTCGCCGCTGTCACCGCCGAGCATGTCGCTGACCACTGTCGCCGGACTGCGCCGGACCTTGTCCAGGTCCTGGTAGAGATCGTCGATGGATTCGGAAAGAAATTGCAGCTTCTGGTTCAGGTGCCCCAACTGCACATTCTTGTGCCGCTCTTGCAGCGCCGCTTCCTGACGCTTCACACCCTCGAGCAGTTCATCCAGCTCGATCGGCTTCTGGTAATAGTCGGCAATCCCGGCACGCAGGGCCTTGATCACGTCCTGTTTGTCAGCGCGGCCGGTGAGCATGATCGCCTCGAACACCCGGTGCTTGCCGCAGATCCGTTGCAGCTCCTGCACCAACTGAATGCCGTCCATGTCCGGCATGTGCAGATCGCTCAGCACCAGGCCGATCTCCGCGTCCTCGCGGAAACGCTCGATCGCCTGCGCACTGGATTCACACGGCACACAGCGGTAACCGCTGCTTTCGAGAAACTCGCACAACTCTTCGACGATCAACGGTTGATCATCGACCACGAGCACTTTTACCGCCGACGTAAGCTTGTTCACGAACCACTCCATTGCTCGGGCCAAAGCTGACTTTTTCTGCACTTTGGCAATGTAACCACTTCATTTGAAAGTAGACGCACTTTCCGACTATGTACATAGGACTAGTGGCATCTGGCGACTAATGGATCCAATGTATCGAAGCCAATACACCCAGCAGCACGAACGGCGCAAATGGCAGCTTCTTTGACGCTACAGGCTCCATATATCGAAGATGTTCTCTAAGTCGTTGACTCATATGAAGCCAGACTCTTGGCGCGATCAGCAGCCAGAGCAAACTGGCGACTCCGGCGCCGATAAACGCGCAGAGAATGAATAAACCGTTCGTCGCAAGGGCCATGGCTGTCATTAGTTTCACATCGCCCGCGCCCATACGGCCCATGAAATACCCCGGGACGGTCAACGCCAGCGCGATCACGGCGGCCCACAATCCCTGTTGCGCCTCGGCACCGAGCCAGGTGGTGCCGGTCGCCAACAGATAGATCAGCGCCAGCGCCCCCGCACCGAATGTCAGCCCATTGGCGATACGCCGTTGCCGGGCATCCTGGGCGGCGCACAGGGCCAGCCAGATCAGGAGAACTAAACTCTGCATCCGGTTAAATCCATCCGATTTTTCTGAATGATTCTATGCTGATACTACGCAGTGAAAGTCAGGGTAGACGCACTCATGAAAACCGGCTTCGCAAAATCACAGGCAGGCGCAGTGGCGATCGAATTCGCCCTGGTATTCGTGATTTTTTTCGCTGTGTTCTATGCGCTGGTCAGCTACAGCCTGCCGTTTGTATTGATGCAGACTTTCAACGAGGCGACGTCCGAAGCAGTGCGCCGCAGCGTCGCGGTCGACCCGAATACCCCCGGTTACGCCGCCGTGGTGGTGAGCACCGCCAACGCCGCGCTGACCCAGCAATTGCAGTGGGTGCCACCCGCGCTGAACCTGGTCGTCGGCGTCGACACCTCGGCGGTGTATGACGCCACTCAAGGTACGCTGACGGTCAGGGTCGATTACCCCACCAGCAAACTCAATCAGGTCATTCCGTTTCTGGTGCTGCCGGGCGTGGGTGCAGTGCCGAGCCTGCCCGCCACCCTCTCCGCCGCGTCGAGCCTGAAATTTTGACCGGCGGCGACAATCTGTTCGGGCGCCTGCTCAAACGCGCACCAGTGCCTGCCAACGAGTTGCCCGACCCACTCGGTTCACCGCCGCTGGGCCTGCACCTGCAACTGGACCACGACGGCCGCGTGCTGCAGATGGCCGGGCCGTTGCGTCATCTGTTGGCGCAACAGCCGCCCCACGATTCGCCGCTGCCGTTGTCGGCTTATTTGCTCGCGCACAGCACGCTGGCCATCGAGGGCCGCCCGCAGGACTGGCAAGGGCAAATACTCGACCTGGATTTCCCCGGCCTCAGCGATCAGACCCTGCACCTGCGCGGCTGGGTGCAGCCTTCGGCGGCGGGCTGGGTATTGCAACTGATGGACATCGCTGACCTGCTGCTGGAGCGTCAGCAGTCGCGCCACCGCGAAGCGTGTCAGGCGCTGGCCGGGCAGGTCAGCGAACACTTGCGCGTGTGTAGCCTGACGCGTTTGCCAATGGTGGTCAGCGAGCAATTGCAGGCCATCGCCCAGCGCTGGCATATCCCGTGTCTGGCCATCGCGCTCCTCGACGAACAGGCACAGGGCTGGCAAATCTACGAACAGTATCGCGCCCACGATGCGCCGCTGCTGTGGCAGGACGGCCAGCGTCTGGGTACGCCGCTCGACAGCCTCAACGGCAGCGCGCCGCAACGCCTTGGCGCCCATCATGGCTTGTACGAACACGCGCGGGTGGAGGCCACGTTCGGCAACGCCGACGGGTTCGCCGTGCCCTACAGCGATGATCGTGGTGTGGTCGCGTGGTTGCTCTGCGGCTTCTATACCGTGGACGTTGCCGCGCCGCATCTGAACGACCGCGACTGGCTGGCATTGACCAGCGCACTGGCAGCGCCCCTGCTCGGCCGCTTGCGTGAGCAGCAGCATCATCAATACAGCGAACGCCTCGAATCGCTGCAAAGCCTGCTCGGCACCGGTTGGTGGGAAATGCTCGGCGATGACGTGCTGCTGGCTCCGGCGCTGCTCGAGGTGCTGCCTGCACACAGCGCGCGTATGCCGGTGCAAGACTGGCTGACACTGATTCATCCGGCCGATCGCGAAGAACTGCGCAGCCGCCTGCGCGCCCTGCAACTGCAAGGTGAAGCCCTGACCCTGAGCGTCCGTCTGCACCGCAGCGGTCCCGGACAAACACCCGTGTGGTATCGGGTTCAGGGCCAGGTCGCCGGCAGCGGAGAACAGCGGCGGCTGGTGGGGTTCATGCTCGACATCAGCGACACGCGCAACCAGCAGCAACGCGCCGAAGCCGCCCATGCGCGGCTGGATAACCTGATCGCCAGTTCGCCGGCAGTGATTTATGTGCAGCGCTACGTCGAGGGCGCGCTGCTTCCCGACTTCTTCAGCGCCAGCCTGCAGCCGCTGCTGGGCCGGACGCCGGACGAGGGCTGCGGCACCGACTGGGTGCAACTGGTGCACCCTGAAGACCGCGAACTGTATTTCGCCCGCAGCCGCCAACTGTTGCGCGAAGGCTCGGTGCGCGCGCGTTATCGCTTGCGCGACGCACACGGTGAGTACCATTGGCTGCTCGACGAAGCCAGGCTGCTGCGCAATGACCTTGGCCTGCCGGTCGAAGCCGTCGGCCTGTGGCTGGACGTCACCGAAGCGACCCTCGCCGCCGAGCAGGTCAAACACAGCGAGGAACGCTATCGGATTCTGGTGGAAGACTCACCGGCGATGATCTGCCGCTATCGCCCGGACCTGACCCTGACCTTCGGCAACCGGCCGCTGGCGACTTATCTGGAATGCACCCCGGAGCAATTGCCGGGGGTCGATCTGGGCAGCTGGATGTCCGAGGAACAACGCGCCGCCTTCGTCCAGCGTCTGGCGCTGCTGACCCCGGAGTTGCCGGTGAGCACCGCCGAAATCAGTCTGCAATTACCTGGGCGCGAGCATGCGTGGTGGGTGTGGTCCGATCGCGGGGTGTTCGATGAACACGGACGCTTGCTTGAAGTGCAGGCCGTGGGCCGCGACAACACCGAGGTGCGGCGCTCGCAGCAGCAACTCACGCAAAGCGCGAAAATGGCCACCCTCGGCGAAATGGCCACCGGCCTCGCCCACGAAATCAACCAGCCGCTGAACGTGATGCGCATGGCCGTAGTCAACGTGCTCAAGCGCCTGGGCAACGGCGATGTACAGATCGATTATCTGACCGACAAACTCAACCGCATCGACGCCCAGGTGCAGCGCGCCGCGAAAGTGGTCGATCACATGCGCGTGTTCGGCCGCCGCTCGGAGATCGAACAGCAACTGTTCAACCCGGCCTCGGCCATCGAAGGCACGCTGTCGTTGCTGGCCGAAGGCATGCGCGGCAAAGGTGTCGATCTGCGCATCAGCGAAACTGCTTTCAGCGTGCAGGTGCGCGGTTATGTCGATCAGCTGGAACAGGTGCTGATCAACCTGATGGTCAACGCCCGCGATGCGCTGCTCGGCAAACGCGAGAAAGACTCATCGTTCAAGCCATGGATCTCGATTTATGCCGAGCGCGACGAGCACAAGGTACGGCTGTGGGTCGAGGACAACGGCGGTGGCATCGACCCGCGTTTGTTGGAGCGGATTTTCGAACCGTTCTTCACCACCAAACCGGTGGGCGTCGGCACCGGGCTGGGGCTGTCGGTGAGCTACGGCATCATCGAAAACATGGGCGGCCAATTGAGCGTGCGCAACTCGGTGGAAGGCGCACGCTTCTGCATCGAATTGCCGATTGCCCCGGACGCCTAGATCACCAGATAGGCCTTGCCGGTCTGGCCGCAGGTCATGTTGGCGCCGACATCGACGTCCATCAGGTTGATGCCCAAGGCTTTGAGCAGGTTGTTCAGCAGCGGGTCGAGCAACGGGCTGAGCAGGTTGGTGATCAGCGGTTGCAGAATGGCCGTGACATCGCTGATCAGACTGGCCACGCCGGTGACGATAGCCCCCAGCGGGTTGCTGCCCTGTGGCTTGTACACGATCAGATTGATCCCTGCCAAAGTGTTCGCCAGGCTGCTGACGATGTTGCTCGACGGCGCTGCTGAAATCACGCTCGGCGGCAGTTTGAGGTTGGCCGGTGTGGCGAATGGCGTGCTGCTGGAATACAACAGATCCTGAGAGTTTTGCGCGACGCTGGTATTGACCATGATCGCGATTCCGCCCGCCCCGTACTGAACGTGGGTGCTCTCATCACAGGTTCCAAGACCGAGAATCTTGTGACAGGTCACCGTGCCCAAATCAACCAGTGGCAACGGTGTAACCGTCGGTTCGGCGAGCGAGGAAAAAGCATTGGTCGGGTCGATCTTGCCGACCTTGAGGTCCGCGATCGAGGTGACGGTGTGGGCGGTCAGGCTTTTGGTGCCCGAAGTTCCCGGGCTGATCGGGCAGCTGTAATCGGTGACGTAACTGATAGCGCCACCGGCATCCAGGGCAATGTCGATTTCCGGCGATGGCAGCAACTGCGGATCAAGCTGTTGGCAACCGGCGCCGAGCAGACATCCGACTGAATTGAGCGTCGCCACCAGATTCAAACTCAGCAGCGCGTTGAGGGTCGGGGTCAGTGTGCCGACCAACCCCAGCACCGCATTGACCAACCCGGTCACCCCGGACAGCACCGGCAGATTCAGTGAAAGCATCGTACGAATCTGCGCCGTGCGCACATAAATCCGGTCCGCCCCCAACGGATTGGCCTTGGCCCGCGCCGGATCACCAATTGCCGAGAACTGCGGCGGCTCGATCACCTTGACCCGCACCGTGACGTTGGCCAGCCCCAGCACGCTGATCGGCAAGGTCGCGGCCACCGCGCTTTTGCTGTTGGCCAGTTGCACCACCCCCTGAATCAGTTGCAGCAGTTGCAGGTTGGCATCCAGCCCGGCCGCCGTGGTGCCGGTCTGCAACTGCAGGATGTCGCCGAGTTTGACCGGCGCAGCATTGATCGCCGCCACCTGCAACTGACCCAGCGCAGTGATCACCGTGGCGGTCGCGCCATTGAGCTGCACTACCGTCGCGGCCGCCTGAATCAGTTGGGTGACCGTGGCCTGGGTGTTGAGCAGTTGCGTGTAGTTGCCAGCGGCGACGTTGAGGTTGATTGCCAGTTGGTTGAGGTAGCTGAGCAGGTTGATGTCGGTGTTGAGCAGACCATCCCAACCCAGTGCCGTGAGGTTGACGTTGCCGCCGAGCAGCCCGGAAAACAGCGGATTGAGAATGTTTGACTGCGCAGTGTTGATGCTCGCCAGGGTGCTGCGGATGTTCAGTTGCGCAACCGTTGGGGTCGGTTGCGCGGCGACGGCTGAGGCGTTGAGCGTGGTGTTCAGGCTGACCGTCGAGCCGCTGAACAAGGCCTGCACGCCGCCGGCAAAACTGGTGGTTACCGTGCGGCTGGCCGCGACCTTGATCGCCGTCGACTGGGTCGCGTCGGCAGTGAACGCGCGCAGCCCGCTGGCCGCGGTCTGTACGCTGCCACAAGTGGTCACCAGAGTATTGTTGCTATCGACGATGTAGCCATTGCGCACGGCGCTTTGTCCGGCATAAGTGGCCGCGCTGAGACCGGACTGACAATTGCCGCCGCGACTGACCGCTTCCAGCGCCGCGCTGTCGACCACCCGCTGCAACTTGCGCTGCTCCATGTATAGCCGACCGGTATCGACCACCAACAGCATCAACACCAGCGCCAGGCTGAGGGTGGCAGCCGCCATCAACCCGATCGCCCCGCGTTGCCGAGCCTTGCCGTTGAACTGCATACGAGGCGACATGGCGCACTCCTTTGCCGGCGCGTTGCCGAGCGCTACCTCCGATGGTGGAGTTGAGTGTAGACGGCGCTAATAACAACGCGCCATTTGGTGCTGCACAAAACCCCTCAGGTCTTCGCCTGCTCGCGAATGCGCTGTGTCATTCAACATGGATGTGGCTGACACGCCGCC